>MEFT01000140.1:913-5409 GCA_001725215.1 Clostridium sp. SCN 57-10 | reverse complement strand
GAGCGTTATCGCGAGCTGCAGGACATCATTGCGATTCTTGGCATGGAGGAGCTCTCCTCAGACGACAGAAAAGCCGTTGAGCGGGCACGGCGTATTCAGCAGCTGTTCTCGCAGCCGCTATTCGTCGCCGAAACGTTTACCGGTCTTCAAGGGCGCTATGTCAAGCTGGAGGATAATCTGCGAAGCTTTGAGGCGCTGCTTGGCGGCGAGCTGGATAAATTCCCCGAAGCAGCTTTCAGCATGGCGGGCGCCGTGGATGAGGTAATCGAAAAAGCACGCAAGCTGGGGGCTGTATAAACCATGTCGACCTTTATGCTGGAGATTTATACGCCAAATCGGCAGTTTTACAACGGTATGGTTGAGTCTGTGATACTTCCCATCTTAGACGGCTCATACGGCGTCGAACCGGGGCATGAGCCTGTCGTTACCGCCATTCAAACGGGCGAGCTTCGCTATAAGGTAAATGGAGAGTGGCACGTTGCCGCCGTTGGTAACGGTTTTGCCGAAATCATGCCTCATCATACGGTAATGCTGGTCTTTTCGGCTGAACATCCGGATGAGATTGATCTGAAGCGCGCCGAAGCCGCTATGGAACGCGCGCAGGAGCGGCTGCGCCAGAAGGGCAGTATTCAAGAATACCATCATTCCAAGGCGGCGCTGGCGCGCGCAATGGCGCGTCTCAAAACCGCGCACGACAGCCACCAATAACAAAGCTAAATCAAAAAGGGACCGTACGGCAAGTACGATCCCTTTTTTCTATTTGTTGATTTATTCGGCTAAGTATGCACCGTAATCTAAAATGATGTTGCCGCTCTCATCCGCCTGGGTAAAACGCGGGCAGTTATACCGCTCGAAGAAGCACTGACAGTGCTGATCATCCGTCTTGTAATGGCCCATTCCTTCTTCCGCAAGCCTTCTGAGGCATGCATCATGCATCCCATAGATTCTGCCGTCGTCCTCTTTGCCTTGAATCCAGCATACGCCGACGTTGCTTTCCATTATATCGATTGATTCAAAGCCTTGGGGCACAGCCGTATCAACAGGGAAGAACATGCCGATCCAGTACTCGAATGTTTCATGAGTATGGTCGGCATCGCAACGCATGAAGCCTAAATAACCGTTCTCGATGTTCCGCGCCTCGCCTAACTTTTCAAGCTCCGCAAACCAGCCAGTTTGAAACCACTCGCCCCATTTTCCAGCAAAGCTGCCGTTTTCCCGGTCTGTCTCCTGATAGCGTTTGCCGATCAGGCGCAGAGCAGGGAGGTGCTCCTTGTAAACGCGAATAACCTCTGCCATCTGTTTTTCCTCCGATCATTTTATTTCGGCACTTATATTAGAGCGTTCCTGTTTCGTCTGTCAGTGGTTTTTCATCACCATACATCATCTCGATTCGGTTGCAGATGTCTTCTAAAACCGGAAACGGAAACGGCTCATGATAAAAAATTCCGATGGTTCCTTTGGTGTAGCGAAAGCCGGGATAGGTTTCTTTGAGATAGCGAACAAGGTCATATCCGACATAGAACGCAAAATGATCCTTATGAGCGCCGATGTTGATGATATCGTGTCTGCCATAAAAGAAGGAGGGCAGGCCATGATAGAGCCGCGGTACGGCGTCGGGAAATCTGTGCTGCACAAATGCAAGTATTTCAAGCAAAAGGCCTTGCGCTTGCCCCGGCGACTGCATGACATAGTCATGAAAGCAAATCATATCCGTCCTCCAAAGTGCATGTGACACGTTCAAAAAGCAGCGGCTGTATGAGCGGGTAAGTAAGCTCGTCCGGCATGTCCGCGAAAAAACCGATCCGCTCCATTTCCGAGTCGGGAAGCGGCTCAAATGCAGAAATTTGTGCATAAAAGAGCATACCGAAGCTTTCATCCTCACGTTTGACCGAATAGACGCAAACGGGAGCAAGATCAAATGCTATCGCGCCCGTTTCCTCAAACAGCTCTCGTTTGGCGGCATCCAAAATGGTTTCCCCTTGCTCTCTGTGCCCGCCAGGCACTTCCCATGTTGTACGGCATTTATGTTTGCAAAATACCCAGCTACTTTCATATCTTGCAACAATAACTGCAAATCTTAACGCAGAGTCATTAATTTCTTCCGCAGCATAAAAGCTTACCTTTAGGTCTTCTGAATGCATATAAGCTCCCTTGCAGTATTTTCTACTTTCAATTCCATTTTTTATCATATCATGTTTACGGTGAGAAGTCGAGCATGATTTATGTTGCATATGTAATTTTCCAATGGGTGTTATCCTCATTGCACTGAAAAACAGGCTGATGTGATACATCAGCCTGTTTTTTTCGGTTTCGACGCTTACGCGCCCAGATAAGCCTTTCTGATTTCATCGCTTTCAATCAGATCGGCGCCCGTTCCGGAAAGAACAATTCTGCCCGATTCGAGTACGTAAGCGCGATCGGCAATTTTCAGTGCCATCTGTGCGTTTTGCTCGACAAGCAGGATTGTGGTGCCTGCGGCATGCAGCTCTTTGACCAAGTCAAAAATCTGTTCCACCAAAATGGGCGCAAGCCCCATCGACGGTTCATCTAAAATGAGCAGCTTAGGGCGGCTCATAAGCGCTCTTCCCATGGCAAGCATTTGCTGCTCTCCGCCCGAAAGAGTACCCGCGATCTGCCGTCTGCGCTCCCGCAGGCGGGGGAAGCGGGTATAGATACCCTCCAGATCTCCGGAAAAGTTGTCTTTTCTGATGTATGCGCCCATTTCAAGATTTTCTTCAACCGTCATCTGCAGAAAGATTCTTCTGCCTTCGGGTACATGCGCAAGGCCTTTTGAAATCAGCCTGTACGGCTCCGTTTTCGAAATATCGGCGCCCAGAAAGGTGATAGAGCCAGTCGTTGACCGAAGTAAGCCGGAAATAGTTTTGAGTATCGTCGTTTTGCCTGCTCCGTTTGCTCCGATCAGCGAGACGACTTCACCCTCATTTACCTCAAAGGTAACGCCTTTGATCGCATGAATATTACCATAATATACGTTGATATCTTTAACATGAAGCATGGTTATTCCGCCTTTTTTCCAAGGTAAGCCTCGACCACCAAGGGATTTGACCTGATCTGTTCCGGAGTGCCTTTTGCGATGATTCTGCCGTAATTAAGCACTGCGATGCCTTCGCATATGCCCATCACAAGATTCATGTCGTGCTCAATCAGCATAATCGCAATTTTGAATGTATCACGGATTTTTATGATATTTTCCATCAGCTCCGCCGTTTCAGAGGGGTTCATCCCGGCGGCAGGCTCGTCAAGCAATAAAATGCCCGGAGCGGTTGCAAGCGCGCGAACGATCTCAAGCCGCCGCTGCGCGCCGTAGGGAAGGCTACCGGCCGGTGCGTCGGCCAGATGCGCCATGTTGAAAAAGTCGAGCAGCTCAAGCGCTCGTGTACGTGCAATTTTTTCCCAGCGGTTGTGCCCGCCCAAATGCGTAAGAGAAGAAAAGAGGTTCGTTTGAATGCTGTTGTGAAGCCCGATTTTAACGTTATCGCAGACAGACATTTTGGAGAACAGTCGGATGTTCTGAAATGTTCTTGCAATGCCAAGCCGGCTGACCTGCGCCGTGGTTTTTTGCGCCGTCGGATAGCCGTCCACCATAATGGCCCCTCGTGTCGGCTGATAGACGTTGGTCAGCAAATTGAATACCGTGGTTTTTCCCGCTCCGTTTGGTCCGATCAACCCGCAGATTTCTGTTCTGCCCACCGCGATGGTAAAGTCATTGACCGCCGTCAAACCGCCGAAGTCGATGCCAAGGTTACTGGCTTCCAAAATCGGGCTGTTATTAACATCACGTTCGGGAACAATCGATTTGCTCGGAAGTTCGACCATTTTTGTATCAGCGACCATTTGTCTTCACCCCCGTAAACAACTTGCTTATCCGCAGACGACTTTTAAAGGCGGAAAGGTTTTCTGATTGGTTGAACAGCATCAGTGCAATGAGAACGACCGCGTAAATCAGCATACGGTAATCGCTTAAGAAGCGAAGCGCCTCGGGAAGCACAGTGATAACCGTAGCAGCAATAATAGAACCGCGGATGCTACCCATTCCGCCAAGCACCACCATAACCAGAATCTCGATTGATAGATTATAGTCGAATGTGGACGCATTGAGAATGGAGAAGTTATGTCCGTAAAGAACACCCGCAACGCCGGCAAATGCGGCCGCAAGGGTAAATGTCAACAGCTTGAAGCGGTTGACGTCAATCCCGCACGATTCTGCAGCAATTCGATTGTCGCGAATGGACATAATCGCTCTGCCATGCCGGGAGTCGGTAAGATTCTGAACACAAAACAGCGTGATCATAACGAGCGCGAAAGCCCAAAGAAAGTTTGAGTCCTGAGGGGTTCCCTTAAGGCCCGAAGGTCCGCCGGTAAACTGCAGATTGATAATGACGCTTCGAATGATTTCACCGAAGGCAAGCGTCACGATCGCAAGATAGTCGCCTTTCAGCCGAAGCACCGGAATGCCTACCAACAAGCCAAACAAC
>MEFT01000140.1:0-844 GCA_001725215.1 Clostridium sp. SCN 57-10 | reverse complement strand
CCGCCAGAATCGCAAGAGGGAAGCGCACCATGTTCGGCAGAGAATCTGCAAAATACTTGGAAAACAGACAGCCGGCGTATGCACCGACCGACATAAAGCTGGCATGACCCAGCGAAAGATCGCCCAAAAAACCTATAACGAGATTGAGCGACACTGCAAGAATGATATTGACGCAAACCGGAACGAGCAGCGAACGCATATGACGTGTCATATGGCCCGTCTGCATCATGGCCATGACCACGGCAAACGCCGCGATGACGAGCAGGTAGGTGATAACGTTTCCGGTCAGATATTTGCTTGTTTTTGCCTTCATCGTCTTCACCTATACCTTTTCATTTACCTTTTTTCCGAGCAGACCGGTCGGACGGATGAGAAGAACACATATCAAAACCAGGAACACGATGGCATCGGAAAGCTCAGTGGAAATGTAAGCTTTGGAAAGGCTTTCAATGATGCCGAGCAGGATTGCGCCCGCGATTGCGCCGGGAATGGATCCGATGCCTCCAAATACAGCCGCAACAAACGCCTTGATTCCGGGCATGGACCCGGAGTAGGGGCCAATGAAGCCATAGGTGCTTCCGTAAAACATTCCCGCAACCGCAGCCAGAGCAGAGCCAACCGCAAAGGTGATGCTTATCGTCCGGTTTACGCTGATACCCATCAGCTCGGCGGCATCCTTGTCTTCGGACACGGCTTTCATGGCTTTGCCGATGCGGGTTTTATTGATAAACAAGTTGAGCAGCACCATCAAAACGACGGTTACGATCAACGTAACAACAGATTCCCCTTTTATGGTCAGCGTGCCGAAATGCATGGGCGGAACACGAATAACAGCCGGAAAGCT
>MEFT01000139.1:5623-8985 GCA_001725215.1 Clostridium sp. SCN 57-10 | reverse complement strand
GCTGCCGACCGCGCCCTGCGCGGCGGACAGGCGGCCGCCCTTCACCAGATACTTCAGCGTGTCGATTACGGCGTAGATACGCAAGCTCGCACGCTTTTGCAGCAGCTCATCCGCGATTTGCTCCGCAGTTTTTCCTGCGTCGCGCAGCGCCGCGGCGTAGGTGACGAGCATGCCGAGCCCGAGCGTGACGTTGAGCGAATCGACGAGGTAAATATCGTCACGTCCTGACAGCTCCTTGGCCACAACGGCCGACTGATAGGTACCGCTCAGCTTATGCGAAAGCAGCACAACGACAATGGACTCATGCAGATGGCGAGCAAACGCGTCTGAAAACTCGCCCACGCTGACCAGCGTAGTGGTCGGCAGCTCGGTGGACGCCGCCATTTTTGCATAGAACTCTTCATTTGTAATCGTTCGTTTGTCTGAAAACTCTTCCGATCCGAAGTTTACGCGGAGTGAAAGCATTTCAACGCCGAGCGCCTCCGCCTGTGCAAGCGAAAGATCGCAGGTGCTGTCTGTGATGATGAGGGGCATAGTGTTACTCCTATCTTTTGGCATAGTTTTCGAAGAATTGTGTCAGCGTCTCAAGCGCCGCGGTCAGCGTATCGAGCTGTCCCTCGGGCAGCTCCCCCACCACGGCGCCAATCATTTGCTCGTGGAATGCTGTGTGAAGCTCATTGGCGGCACGCCCCGCCTCGGTCGGCACGACGAGTACCACGCGGCGGTCTTCCGGCCGCCCGCGCCGCACCAGATAGCCTTTACGCACCAGCGCATTGACCGCCGTTGTCAGCGCGCCGACCGAGATGCCGAGTATGGCCGCAAGGCGAGACATTGTGCTCTCTTCCTCGCCGCAAAGCACGGCTGCCTCAATCACGTGCAGTTCGCGTACCGAAAGATCGGTGATGCCGGCTGCAAGCATTGCCCGCTCCTCCGCAGCCGAAATTTGATTGAATGTTTTTACAAAAAATCGGTTTAGTATTTCTCGCTTTTCCGCATCCATACCGTCACTTCCTTTTAATTTAAAACTATCATAACATAAAATATTTTTAAAATCAATTGATTTTTTCAGGCAAAAAGAAGGCGCCCGAAGGCGCCTTCTGTCTATGAAAACTTACCCGCCGCCATCACCGCGGCGAGGGGTGCTCATGTCTCTTTTCATCTACTCCCGTGCGGCTGTTGCCTGCGCAAGTTGCTCATGTGAAAGCCGCGACAACTCGATCACGCGGGGCTGACGCAAGCAAAGCGCTTTGGCGATACGCGTGCCATAGTCACAGTCTGCCAGATAGCAATGCGCCGCGTGCCGGTATTTGATATTATCGGTAACGGGGCCAATAGCGCGAGCCGTATTGTCGATCAACGCCTGCTTTTGCGGCTCGGTCATCAGGCGGTACAGGTCGCCGGGCTGATAAAAGCAGTTATCTGTGGGGTCGTCTTTCGGGTCATAATGCCACGCCGCGCCTTCCAGATCGAGCGGCGGCTCGCGCTCACACGGCTGGTCGAGCCAGATTCCGTATGAGTTTGGGCTGTATGCGATGGTCGAGCCTGCGTTTCCATCAACACGCATTTTGCCGTCGCGATGAAACGAGTTGGACGGACAACGCGGCGCGTTCACCGGAATCAGCCCGTGATTGACGCCAAGGCGGTAATTCTGCGCGTCTCCGTAAGAAAACAGTCGCCCCTGCAGCAACTTATCGGGTGAAATGCCGATGCCCGGCACGAGATGCGCAGGGTTAAAAGCCGCCTGCTCCACCTCGGCAAAATAATTGTCCGGGTTTCGATTTAATTCAAGAACGCCAAGCTCGATAAGCGGGTATTGCTTATGACTCCACACTTTTGTAATGTCAAATGGATTTTCTTTATGTCTGCGCGCCTGTTCTTCCGTCATAATCTGCACATAAAGTGTCCAGCGCGGATAGTCACGCCGCGCGATCGCGTCATACAGATCACGCTGATGACTTTCTCGATCGTGTGCAATGATGTCGGCAGCTTGCTCGTCGGTCAGATTTTTAATGCCCTGCTGGGTTTTAAAATGGAATTTGACCCATACGCGCGCATTGTCTTTGTTGTAAAAACTGAATGTATGGCTTCCAAAGCCGTGCATGTTGCGATAGCTTGCGGGGATGCCGCGGTCAGACATGACGATGGTTACCTGATGAAGCGCCTCGGGAAGCATCGTCCAAAAGTCCCAGTTATTCTGCGGCGAGCGGAGGTTGGTGCGCGGGTCTCGCTTGATGGCGTGATTGAGATCGGGGAAGTTAAGCGGGTCGCGCAGGAAAAACACGGGCGTATTGTTGCCGACCAGATCCCATATCCCATCCTCGGTGTAAAACTTGACGGCGAAGCCACGGATATCGCGTTCTGCGTCGGCCGCTCCGCGTTCGCCTGCCACCGTGGAAAACCGGACAAAGACCGGTGTTTCTTTTCCTACGCGTGAAAAAACGCATGCTCTAGTATAGCGCGTCAAATCGCGGGTAACGGTGAACTTACCGTATGCACCGCTTCCCTTTGCATGCATGCGTCGCTCGGGAATCACCTCACGGTCGAAGTGCCCCAGCTTTTCCAGCAGCCAAACGTCCTGCAGCAGTGTCGGCCCCCGTAGGCCGGCCGTCAGCGTATGCATGTTATCCGCAACCGGCGCCCCGGTCTCCCTGCTCAGCGGTTTCTTCTTTTCCATCTTGATGCCTCTCCTTCAGACTGCACTTTTCCTTGCAGCGCGGGCAAAGGCCGGAAAAAATAATCTCGTGGCTTTCAAACTGAAAGCCATTTTTGCGCGTAATCTTTTTTTCAATACGCTCAAGAAACGGCATGTCGACGTCAAACACCCCATCGCACACACGGCATTTAAAGTGATAGTGCGGTGCGGTGCGGTGGTCGACATGCACAGCGGAATTCGGCACAAACACAAGATTCAACTCCCCCGCTTCTGCGAGGGCGTTGACATTGCGATACACGGTGGCACGGCTGATGCGCGGGTAGGTTTCGGCAACTTTTAGATAAATCTCTTCCGGAGTGGGATGGCATGCCAGCTCCATCACCGCTTGGGAAACCATCCTGCGCTGCATCGTATTGTTAAAACGCTTCATATCAGCCTCCATCGACACGCTGCCGCTTGCGTCCAGGCACCGCACAGGACAAGGCTGCTCCATCCTATTCCGTGCCTCTCTGGACTGCCACTCGGCATGCTTTTAAGTAACAAATAAATAACGTTAATTATTATATCATATAATTATGTTACTTTTCAAGAGTAAAGCACCAACTTATGGCATATTTGGCAAGTAAAAGACGGCGCCCTTCGGATCACGAAGGACGCCGTTGCAGTATATAGGCTGAGTTGCTTAAGCGAGCGCTTCCCCACCATTGGT
>MEFT01000139.1:0-5563 GCA_001725215.1 Clostridium sp. SCN 57-10 | reverse complement strand
AAACTCCGCGATGCGCTTCAGCTTGTCCATGTTGGTGCTTAAAATCTCGCGGCAGCGTTTGTGTGCCGTGTCGACAATGTTCTTGATTTCCGTATCAATGAGTGCCACTGTATCGTCGGATACCGTTTTTGAAGTTGCAAAATCACGGCCAAGGAAAACCTCGTTGTGCGACGCATACGAAATGGGGCCGAGCGCGTCACTCATGCCGTATTCGGTCACCATGGTGCGCGCAATCGCCGTCACCGAGCGGATGTCGCTTGTCGCACCCGACGTGATGTCGCCGAAAACAAGTTCCTCCGCCACGCGTCCGCCGAGAGCCATAACGATATCGTCGAGCAGCTTGGCCTTCGATTCGTATGCCTTGTCCGCAACGGGGGGCACCATGGTAAAGCCGCCCGCGTTGCCGCGTGGAATGATCGAAACCATCTGCACGGGGTCCTGCGTCGGAAGCATACGTGACGCGAGGGCATGCCCCGCCTCGTGATACGCCGTCAGTTTGCGCTCGTAATCAGCCATGACGCGGCTCTTTTTCTCGTTGCCCATGACAACCTTGAGGAAAGCCTCGTCGACCTCTTCTTTTTCGATCTTCGTCTTGCCGTGGCGCGCCGACAGCAGCGCCGCTTCGTTGAGCAGGTTTTCAAGCGCGGCACCGGTAAAGCCGGTCGTCATACGTGCGATTTCATCCAGGCTGACTGAAGGTCCTACTTGCTTTTTGCGGGCGTGAACCTGCAAAATAGCCAGACGGTCTTTGATGTTCGGCACGCCGATATAGACCTGACGGTCAAAGCGACCGGGACGAAGCAGCGCAGGGTCAAGAATATCCGAGCGGTTGGTCGCCGCAAGGACAATAACGCCGGTGTTGCCGCCGAAGCCGTCCATTTCGACCAGAAGCTGGTTCAGGGTCTGCTCGCGCTCATCGTGTCCGCCGCCCAAGCCGGCGCCGCGCTGGCGGCCGACCGCGTCAATCTCATCAAGCCGACGCCAACATACAGCTCGACAAAATCCGAGCCGGAGATCGAAAAGAACGGAACGCCCGCCTCGCCTGCCACGGCCTTTGCGATCAGTGTTTTACCGGTACCCGGAGGGCCGACGAGCAGTACGCCCTTGGGAATGCGAGCGCCGATGTCGATAAACTTTTTAGGAGCCTTCAAAAACTCCACGATCTCCTGCAGATCGCGCTTCTCTTCCTCGGCACCTGCGACGTCATGAAACGTTACTTTCTTCTGCTCGTCCGTCACAAGACGTGCTTTAGACTTTCCGAAGTTCATTGCGTTGGCGCCGCCGTCCTGTTTCTTCATGATATAGAACCAGAACGCCGCGAACAGAACGATCATCACCAGATAGGGCAGGAAGCTGTACCACCAGGGTATGCTCTCGACGATATATTCCTGCTCCTCAAGCACGCCGCTCGAGCGCTGCTCCGCGATCAGACTGCCGAGGTCATACAGGAAAATTTGATCACTGGGGATCTTATGGCTGATCGTGGTTCCGTCGCGCAGTTCAAGCTGCATGTCGTCTCCCGAAACGGCTACGGCGCGCACCTTTTCCTGCTCGAACATCTTAACAATATCGCTCCACTGATACTGCGCCTGCGCAGACGTATCGGTGAGCACAGCGATCGTGCCCAGAATGATGAACAGCACGATGATATAAAATCCAATTCCCCTTGCACGACTATTCAATAGTATGTTTCACACCTTTCGCAGGCTTAACGCCCGCAGATTCTTTTTGCTTGGTCAGTCAACGTATATTTCGGGCTTGAGTACACCGATGTACGGTAGATTGCGGTATTTTTCGGCATAGTCCAGCCCGTAGCCGACGATAAACTCGTCCGGCACGTCTATGCCCTTATAATCAACCTTCACCTCGACCTTGTGACGCTTCGGCTTGTCAAACAGCGTGCACAGCGCAATCGACGCAGGCTTGCGCGCGCTGAGCAGCTTGAGCAGATAAGAAAGCGTGACGCCGCTGTCAAGGATATCCTCCACTACTATAACATGACGTCCTTCAATATTGGTGTCTAAATCTTTAATAATTTTGACCTCTCCGGACGTCTGCGTGCCCGAGCCATAGCTTGAAACCGACATGAAATCGATGGTGCAGGGCACCGTAACCTCACGAACCAAATCGGCCATAAACATAAAGGCGCCCTTCAGCACGCTGACCATGATAGGGGTTTTGTCCGCATAATCCTTCGAAATACGCGCGCCCAACTCGGCAACCGTCTTGCGCAGCTCCTCTTCCGAAATCAGAACCTCGCGAATATCGTTTTGCATTTTCATTTCCTCCTAGCGGTGATGGCTATCGCCGCGTACCGCGGCGCGGGCATGCCAAAAAGCGGGATTGCCCGTATTTTTTTATTATCGCATATGATCGGCCATCTGTCACGCATTATTTGTGGGATTTTATGTTCAATCATATACTTTTTCACACTTTTTGTGCCACCCTCCGTGGCGATTGTATCGCCCGTTCTGCGCGACCGCACAATCAAAGATGTGTATGACTCAGACGCAGAAAGATAAGCGGCAGCACAGCCTTCGTCCGGTACTCCGCCCAGCGTGACGACCCATTCGCCCCACTCGACGGCCTGTCGATACACAAGCGCGGTCTCGTTTGGCGCGGGAGCATCCTGCTTCGCGTGTTCGACAATAATCATTTCATACGCGCGCCGTGCCGTCATCGTGCCGGGAAGCGAAACGCGTGCCGACGGGTCAGTACTTCGGCACAGGGCGAGAACGGCGTCAGCATGAGCGCGCGCAAAGACGGACAGGCTCCCCCCCGCGCGCGCATACAGCGTACGCACCGCGCGCCCCGCCACTGCGGGATGCGCCTGTGCAAGCAGCGCCGCCGGAATCAACGCGCGGTTCGACGTGCATTCGACGTGCGCAAGCAGTGCGCATACTGCAGTTTCAATAAAATCGTAGTCCTCGCGCAGCAGCGCGGACGCGCGCGAGGCGTTTTGCACCGCGCCTGCGTTAAGGGCGCGCAGCGCGGGCACAATGTCACGCCGCACGCGATTGCGCGCATAGCGCACATCGGCATTGCTTGCGTCGTTCGCCCACACGAGATTGTGAAGCGACGCATATGCTTCGATGTCGGCGCGCGTCGCCGCGAGCAGCGGGCGCACAACGCGCCCCCGCGAGGGCGGTATGCCGCACAGTCCGCGCAGACCCGTGCCGCGCGCAAGGTTGAGCAGCATGGTTTCAAGGTTATCCTCGCTGTGATGCGCCGTCGCAATTTTGTCGGCGCACCAAGCGTCGGCAGTACCCTCTAAAAAGGAATAGCGCAGCTCGCGCGCCGCCTCCTCCGCCGTTTTCCCTGTTGCCTGCGCTCGCGCGCAGGTATCACCCGCGCCGAACAGGCACTCTATGCCGAGGGATGCGCAGAGCGACTGCACCAGCGCGCGCTCGTCCTCCGCCGCTTCGGGGCGAAGCCCGTGCGAAAAATGTGCCGCGGCCACGGTCAAGTCAAGCTCGTCGCGCAGCGCGCAAAGCGCGTGCGTCATTGCAACCGAATCCGCGCCGCCCGAAAGCGCACAAAGCACGCGGTCGCCGCGGCGCAGCAGGCCGCTAGAGCGGCAAAGATCAACGAGGGTCGGCATGCACGTTGTCCTGCGCCGAGAACGTGGTAAACTGCCCCATCCACTGCAGCTCGATGGTGCCCACCTCGCCGTTTCGGTTTTTGGCGACAATCAGCTCGGCGACGTTTTTCTTGTCACTTTCCTGATTGTAATAATCGTCGCGGTAAATAAACAGGACCACGTCGGCGTCCTGCTCGATCGAACCCGACTCGCGCAGGTCAGACAGCATAGGGCGCTTGTTCTGGCGGCTTTCCGGTCCGCGCGACAGCTGCGACATACACAGCACGGGCACGTTAAGCTCTTTCGCCATGATTTTGAGCGAGCGCGAAATTTCGGCGACCTCCTGCACGCGATTGTCGGTGCGCTTGGTGCCCTGCATAAGCTGCAGGTAGTCTATGATAATCAGTCCGAGATTATCTCCCAGTCTGCGGCACTTCGCCTTCATTTCGGGCACGGAAATATTCGAGTTATCGTCAATCAGAATATTCATGCCGGTCAACCGACCCGAAGCGCCCGCAAGGCGCTTCCAGTCGTCCTCGCCCAGCGTGCCGAGACGCAGCTTTTTGCCGTCTACCAGCGCCTCGCTTGACATGAGACGCATGGCAAGCTGCGCGGCAGACATTTCAAGCTGGAAGATGACGACCGCTTTATTGGTTTTCTTCGCCGCCGTCAGAGCCATGTTAAGCGCGATACTCGTTTTGCCCATGCCGGGGCGTGCGGCAAGCAGAATCAGCTCCGTCTTGCCCAAGCCGCCGATGAAGCGGTCGAGGTCGCTGAAGCCGGTCGGCGTGCCGGGCAGCTGCCCGGGATTGGCTGCCAGCGTATCCAGGTGATCATACACCTCGCTGATCGCCGTTTTAATGTGCTTTAAGCCCTTGATTTCGCGTCCCTGACGGATGGCGTAGATTTTCTGCTCGGCAAGCTCGGCCACATGAAACGGGTCTTCCTGCTCGCTTCTCGTCAGCTCGATGATCTCGGCCGACACGGCCTGCAGCTCTCGCAGCATGCTTTTTCCGCGGATGATTCCCGCATAGCTTTCCATATTCGCCGCGGTCGGCGTCATTTCCATCAGCTGCGCAATGAAATCATAGCCGATGCGGTCTTTGTGCCCCTGCGCCTTCAACTCGTCGAGCACGGTCACGGGGTCGACGATGCGCCCCGAAGTAAACATTGAAGACACCGTGTCAAACACAATGCGGTTTGATTCAATGTAAAAATCGTCACTTGTCAGCAGCTCGACGGCGCGCGGCACGCACGCGGGGTCAATGAGCAACGAGCCGAGCACGGCCTGCTCGGCTTCAAGGCTGTATGGTGTTTGGCGGGGAAACAGTTCCCTGCTTTCCATGGTTTACCCTCCCCGGGCGTCTATTTTTCCTCCGCAACA
Source organism: Clostridium sp. SCN 57-10 (assembly GCA_001725215.1). Taxonomy (GTDB): domain Bacteria; phylum Bacillota; class Clostridia; order Oscillospirales; family Butyricicoccaceae; genus SCN-57-10. The sequence continues at coordinate 599 of MEFT01000139.1, read as the reverse complement.
ACGACGTAAACGGTTCCCGTGATTTCAGTATACAGCTTCGCTTTGACCTGATAGGTGCCGAAGCTTTTGATCGGCTCGTCGAGCGCGAGCTTAGTCTTGGGGATATCAATGCCGTGCTGCGCCTTAAGTCCCTCTGAAATTTCTTTCGTTGTGACCGAGCCGAACAGACGCCCGCCCGTACCCGCTTTGGCATAAATCTTGGTTTGCAGCTTTTCAAGACGCTCTTTCAGCTCGTTCGCCGTCTGCTTTTCCACCTCGATGCGGTGCGCGGCGGCCTTGTTGGCCTGCGTGTATGCGTTCAGCGCGTCGGCAGTCGCCTCATTGGCGAGCTTGCGCGGCAGCAAAAAGTTTCTGGCGTAGCCGTCTGAAACCTCTACCATCTGGCCCTTTTTCCCCTGGCCTTTGACATCCTGCAACAAAATAACTTTCATCTTGATTCCTCTCCGTTTCTCCGCGCGGGGCGGTTATGTTTCTCTTGATCTCGCTTCGCCGTTTCCTCGATATATTCGAGAATTGCCTTTTTTAGCATTGCGCCCACCTCTTCGGGCGATTTATCGGGGAACTGCGCCCCCGCCATGGTCAGACTGCCGCCGCCGCCG
>MEFT01000138.1 GCA_001725215.1 Clostridium sp. SCN 57-10 | reverse complement strand
AATCGCTCGTCGTGCGGTAAGTTGGCTGGCCGTCGGTCAGCAGCACGGTGTATTTACCACCCAGCGTGGTGATGTTAACCGTCGTGCCGCCGATGGAGGCGCCGGTCATCTTCAGCAGGTTGCGCGCCAGCATCAGGCCAGCGTCAAGGTTCGTGCCGCCATCAGCTGAAAGCGTGCCAATGCTGTTTTTTAAATTGGTGCGGCTCGTGGTGTCGCTAATGTCTGTCCATCCGACCAGCGTGCTTGCGTTGGTGGCAAACTGCACGACGGCTACATAGATTTTTCCGCCGTTCGTGTTGCCCGCAACGAGCTGATCGATAAAGTTTTGCGCAGCCGTCTTGGCAGAAGCCAGCTTTTCCCCCTTCATTGAACCAGAGGTATCAATGACCAGAAGAACCGCTGCGTCTCTGGTGGTAACGGTTTGCTGCGTCTGCACCTGCAGTGTAATGGTGAACTGGTTTTCCCCTGTCTGCTCGATGGTTTTACTGCGGGTGAAGCCGTCGGACACGACCTGGGCGGCTCCGTTCTGATTTTTGACAGTGCCGTTTTCGTTCAGCTCAAAATACCCGTTCATGACTTGATTCGGATATGTTGCGAACGCCTGCATGGGCAGCATGCCTAGAATCATTGCGAGAGCCATTAGCAGGGAAAATGCTTTTTTTCTCGTCTTTTTTGCCAACATGATTTTGCCTCCTTCATTTGTGGCGCGTTCTAATAGCCTCCAAAGCTTTGCGTCCCGTCCTTTCAGGCGGTTTGCTATTCAACATTCGGTCGTGTTTCTGTGCCGAGTGTATGGATATGTTTCGCCGAAGCATTGATATCCCCGGCGTTAAGGGGGGAGGGGGGCGTCTTAACTTGGCTGAAGACGCCCTGCTGAAGCGCAGGTGTGCCTGCTTATACTGTATGAATTTAGTATATCCATGTATGGTAACATCTCGGTCACATTTTGGGAAAAATTTTCTGCAGGATTTGCGATATATTTTTGATTTTGTGACGGATGGAAGAAAAAAGCAGGCAGGCTCCTCAGAGCCTGCCTGTAAAGGGTTTACGTTGGCCGGCACGCCGCCGACAACGCAATAAGGCGGCACGTCCGCGGTTACCACCGCGCCCGCTGCCACGACGCACCCGTCGCCGATGACCGTATTGCCGCCGAGGATGGTGGCGCCCGCGTAAATGACGACATGATTGCCGATGTCGGGATGGCGCTTCATACCCTTGATGGGATTGCCGCCGTCATCGGTTTCAAAGCTTTTGGCACCCAGCGTCACGCCCTGATAAAGTTTCACATGGTCGCCGATCGTGCAAGTTTCGCCGATGACGACGCCCGTTCCGTGGTCAATGAAGAAATAGGGGCCGATGGTTGCGCCGGGGTGGATATCGATGCCGGTCGTCTGGTGCGCATGCTCGGTCATCATGCGCGGGATAAGAGGAACCTCAAGCTCATAAAGCCGATGGGCGAGACGGTAAATACTGATCGCCTCAAACGCCGGATAGGCAAGCATGATTTCCGCCTCCGAGCGGGCGGCAGGGTCTCCTTCATACGCCGCGCGGATGTCGGTCGCAAGCGTACGGGTAATGTCGGGCAGGCTTTGAAGGAAGGCGCAGACGGTTGCATCGATTGGCGCCTGTTCGTCCATCGCCATACACAGCATTTCTCGCAGCAGTATCGCCGACTGCTGCAGGTGGCTGCTGATACGCATCTGCAGCAAGGCGTCGCCCGACGAAGAATCGAAAATTTGAGGGTACATTGCGCTTCTGAGCGAAAGCAGAAGCTGCGGCGCCATGCTCTTAAGTCCGCGCAGGTCGGCGAGCTTCTGCTGCTGCGCGGTATGGATGGAGGAAAGCTGCTCCGCCGCATGCATGATGCAGCCACGCAGTTCCTCCCAGTGTTCAGTCAGATGTTCCATGGTAATACCTCAATCGCGGGTCATTCGGAAAACATCGGTGTAGACAAATAGCGATCGCCGCCGTCGGGTAGCAGGGTAACAATCGTCTTTCCCGCGTTTTCCGGGCGTTTTGCAAGGTCGATGGCCGCCCACACAGCCGCGCCGGCGCTGATGCCGACCAGAATGCCTTCCAGTCTGCCGATTTCGCGCCCCGTCGCAAATGCATCTTCGTTTGAGACGCTGATGATTTCGTCATAGACCGCGCGATTCAGAATTTCCGGCACGAAGCCTGCGCCGATGCCCTGAATGGCGTGCGGTCCCGCCGCGCCGCCCGAAAGAACGGGAGAGTCGGCAGGCTCTACAGCGATTACTCGTATGGCAGGGTTTTGCGCCTTAAGGTACTCGCCGACACCCGTAATCGTGCCGCCCGTGCCGACACCCGCCACAAAAAGGTCGATGTTACCGTCTGTATCGGCGAAAATTTCGGGGCCGGTCGTCGCGCGGTGAATGGCGGGGTTCGCGGGATTCGTGAACTGGCCGGGAATGAAGCTGTTCGGTATTTCTGCGGCGAGCGCCTCCGCCTTTTCGATGGCGCCGCGCATCCCCTTTGCCCCCTCGCTCAGCACAAGCGCGGCACCATAAGCCGTCATCATGCGGCGGCGTTCGACCGACATGGTATCGGGCATGACGATGATAACACGGTAGCCGCGTGCGGCGGCTACCGATGCAAGACCGATGCCCGTATTGCCGGAGGTCGGCTCGATGATGACCGAGCCGGGCTTGAGCGCGCCTGAGGCCTCTGCCGTGTCGATCATCGACTTAGCGACGCGGTCTTTTACCGAGCCTGCGGGGTTGAGGCACTCGAGCTTGGCAAGGATGGTCGCCGAAAGCCCGTGCGCCCGCTCGATGCGGGTCAGCGCGAGCAGCGGGGTTTTGCCGATCAGCTGATCGGCGGATGTGTATATGTTTGGCATGTTGCCTGTCTCCTCATGCAAAGTATTTGCCGTGTGCGGCATGGTTTATTATATGCGGCGCGAAGTTCGTCAAACGAGCTGCGCCGTGTAATGAGCCTACTTTATCATATGGCCTATGCAAAATCAAGCAAAGCGGCGATGGGGAGGAGCATGTGCTCCGCCTCAGCGCCGCCGGTTGAAAGCGTTATTCTCGGATAAGCTGGAAGCTACCGTGAAAATCCTGTGTGCCGCTGTCCAGGGGAACCAGGAATGTATTGCCGGGGTAGTATGGAGAATAGCCGCGCGCTTGCGCCGAGCGGCGCGCGAGAAAGCCGCGCCAGCGCGCCTCTCCCGTGTCAAGCTGGCTGCCCGATGCAAACTCGTACAGCGCACTACGGAAAAACGGGGTAGGGCTGGAGAAGAACGGTACGTCCGCCCCGGCAAGAGCAAGCGTCAGCAAGCGGTGGGTATCGCTGACGGTGGATAGGTGCTTGCCTTGATCGGTGCTCTCGATAGTAAGGCCGACTGACTTGACAAAGCCGTCTTCGGTGGCAATCTCAACCTGTACCGGTATGGAAGCGAAAATAAACGTGCTTCCAAGCTCACCTTCGCTTAAATACAGCTGTCCGTCTTGATTCATGGTGAGCACGCTGTCGGCTTCCCAAAACCGTGCCATGTCGTTATAGTTTTCCACAAACTGCGCCACGGTCAGCTCGCCCCTGTGGATCGGAAGCTGCGACTGCATCGCGCCGAAGCATATGACGGCCAACAGCGCGGCGGACGCTGCCGCCCATGCAAAGCCCCGCCACGGCGCAGTATCGCGGATGGTGTAGACGGCAGCGTCGTCACACTTGTCCTCCGACTCCCAGGGCAGCCATTCGCCGTCTTTGCAGGCGCGATAGCTTTTCCAGAGCCGAACCCATTCATAGATAGGGATGCAAAGCCCCATGCCCGACAGAAAGAGCAGCATGGTGCGGGTGAGGCCGCTCCAATAGCGCAGCCGCCCGCCCGAAGCGCTGGTAAGCCGCAAACCGAAGAGCGCCTTTCCCGGCGTTGTGCGGAACAGCAGCAGCAAAAGCGGTTCAACCAAGAGCATGAGGAGCATGCTGAAGATGGTGTGAAGCACGCCGGACTGGGAAGACAGATGCACGCGCAGCACATAAGACGCAAAAAGAATGCAAAACACCCTATAAAGTGCAAAATCAAACATGCGCGCAAGATAACGCCGCCATGGATGCGAGACGGGCTGAACGCGGTCTTGCTCAATGCTGAAAAATGCGCGCTCGCGCGGCGTCTCGCGCGGTATACGCGACAAATAGCGATCCGGCTCGAGCGTTTGATAGGTAACACGGTCCTGTCGGATCACAAGGCACAAATCTTCGGCAAGCGACAGCGTCATGCGCTCCTGTTGGATCTCTTTCAGATGCTCGTCAAGCGTTTTATTAAGGGTGCGCGTACCCTCGGAAAGCGCGCGGATTTCCTCCACGGGCACATGCAGCTGGCGCAGCAGCTTGATTTTGAGCAGCGTGCGTACGTCCTGTTCGGTATAGTCGCGATAGCCGTTTTCATGGCGGTTCGGATCGAGCAGTCCTTCCTTTTCGTAATAGCGGATGTTCGGACGGGTCATGCCGGTACGCGATTCCACCTCTTTGATGGTCATTGCGGGTCCTCCTCGTCTGATTTTCTCCAGCGTACGCTATCAAGCGGCTTTACAGTCAAGTGTTTTTTATAAAAAAGTCCGCGTACTTGCGCACGCGGACTTGTGTGTTGGGCGAAAGGCTATTCAACCGTTACCGATTTGGCGAGGTTGCGCGGCTTGTCGATGTCGCAGCCGCGGAACACGCCGATATAGTAGGAAAGCAGCTGAAGCGGCAGGATGGAGAGCGACGCGGACAGCGTGGGGTTGCAGCGGGGAATCCAGACGATATCGTCGCATACCTCGCCGTCCGCCGCGAAGTCGCCGTTGGTCACAAGCAGCACTTGCGCGCCGCGCGCCTTCACGGCCTGAATGTTCGACACGGTCTTTTCATACAGCGCGGGCGTGCACGCCAGCGCGACGACGAGCGTGCCGTCCTCTATGAGCGAAATGGGGCCGTGCTTTAGCTCACCGCCCGCATACGCCTCGCTGTGCACATAGGAAATTTCCTTAAGCTTGAGCGAGCCTTCCTGCACCGCCGCGTAGTCGACGGCACGGCCGATGAAGAACACATTTTCCTTATCGCAGTATTTCTGCGCCAGCGCCTTGACGCGCTCGTCGCCCTCAAGCACCTTTTCAATCAGGGTGGGCAGCGTGCGCACCTCGGCGCAGAACGCCTTTGCCTGCTCCTCGGTCATGGTGCCGCGCGCAAGGGCGGCGCGCACCGCGATGAGGTACATGGCGGCAAGCTGCGCCGAATAGGCCTTGGTGGTGGCGACGGCGATTTCGGGGCCAGCCCATGTGTAAAGCACACCGTCTGCTTCGCGCGCGGCGGAGGAAGATACGACGTTGACGACTGCAACCGTTCGGGCACCTCGCTTCTTCGCCTCGCGCAGCGCGGCGAGCGTATCGGCCGTCTCACCCGACTGGCTGATGATGATGCACAGATCGTCGCTCGTGATGATCGGGTCGCCGTAGCGGAATTCTGACGCCACCTGCGTGATGACCGGAATGCGCGCCAGACTCTCGATGGCGGCCTTGCCGACCAAGACCGGCGTGCAGCGCCGAGCCGCAGGCGACGATGTGGATGTTTCGCACCGTGCGGAACAGCTCGGCCGTCAGCCCGTATTCCTCAAGCTGCGGCAGATCGTCCTGCAGGCGGGGCGAAACCGTGTCGCGCACGGCGCGAGCCTGCTCGTAAATCTCTTTGAGCATGAAGTGGGCATAGCCGCCCTTTTCGGCCGAGCTGATATCCCAATCGACATGCAGCGGGGTTTTGTCAATCACCGTGCCGTCAAGCTTTGTAAAGGTAACGCCCTTTGCGGTGACATGCACGATCTCCTCGTCGTTCGGCACAATGTAATCGCGCGTGACGGGCAGGATGGCGGGGATGTCGGAGGCGATCATGTTTTCGCCGTCGCCAAGTCCGATGATGAGCGGATTGTCGCGGCGCACGCAAACCAGCTCACCCGGGCGGTCCTGCGCGATGACGGCAAGCGCATAGCCGCCGCGCAGGCGCCGCACCACGGCGGCAAGCGTTTTTGCCATATCGCCGCAGTAAAGCTTATCAAACAGGTGCGCCACGGTCTCGCTGTCTGTCTCGCTTAAGAAGGTATAGCCGTCGCCCTCAAGCTCGTGGCGCAGGTCGCGGTAGTTTTCGATGATGCCGTTGTGCACCAGCGCAAAGCGGCCGCCCTGCGCGCAGTGGGGGTGTGCGTTAACGTCGGACGGCGCGCCGTGCGTCGCCCAGCGCGTGTGGCCGATGCCGCAGGTACCCTCCATGCCGGGCACGCCCGCAAGCTTTTCCTCCAGCGTTTTGATGCGCCCCTTCGATTTGACGACGCGGATGCCCGTCTCCGTTTGCAGCGCAACGCCCGCGGAGTCATACCCGCGGTATTCAAGTGTATGAAGCCCCGTAAGCAGCAGCGGAAGCGCCTGCTTGGGGCCGGTGTAACCAACAATTCCACACATAATATGATAACTCCTTGTTAAATACGACAAAATAAATCCGTACAGTGTTACAATGAAACCGAAAAAGCCTCATTGCTCGCGCATTTGCGGCTCATTTCCCTCAAAAGGGAAGCCGCTGCGCGGCGTATGCCAAAGGGAATGCTGCGCATTCCGCACTTGGCTGTGTCGCGTGCCGTGCTTTTGTCGCCGTCCTTGCGAACGGGTTTTGAGCATCGGCTCTTTTCCGCGCGACGCGAAAAGGAGGCACCCGCCGAATGGTTCGATCATCCTCCGCCTCGTCAACTGCACACGCAGTCCCGGCGCTTTTGAACGTGTATGTTCCCACCTCCTCAGGTATCAAGAATATCTATCTCAAATCAGACGGCGGCGCGAATCGCCTCCGCCGCGATGGATGCCCAGTGTGAAACGGCCTCCATGTCCTCTCCCTCGACCATGACGCGCACAAGCGCTTCCGTGCCGGAGGGACGGATGAGAATGCGGCCGCGTGTGCCGAATACCTCCGATATCTGCGCGATGACGGATTTTACAATTTCAAGTTCAGTCACGCTCGCCTTCACGGCGTTGGGCACCGGCACATTGATCGTCGTCTGCGGGTAAATGGGCACGGCGGCAAACAGCTCGCCTGCCTTTTTGCCGCTCTCGCGCATCAGCGCAAGCGCGTGAATCGCGGTCAGCTGTCCGTCGCCCGTCGTCGCGTAGTCGGACAGAATAACGTGCCCCGACTGCTCACCGCCCACGTTGCAGCCCGAGCGGCGCATTTCCTCAAGCACATAGCGGTCGCCAACCTTGGTGGCGGCAAAGCCCATGCCGTGCTGCTCGCAGAAGACGCGCAGCCCGAGGTTTGACACCACGGTGGCGACCACACCGCCCGCAAGCCGGTTACGCTGTTGCATGGCATGCGCCAGCACGCCGATCACGCGGTCGCCATGGATAGGTTCGCCCGTTTCGTCGACGAGCAGGCATCGGTCGGCGTCTCCGTCAAACGCGACGCCGACGTCGTAGTCGCCGTCGCGCATGAGCGCGCACAGGCGGTCAAGGTGGGTCGAGCCGCAGCCGACGTTGATGTTGACTCCGTTCGGCTCGTCGCAGATGATGTGCGCGTCGGCACCCAGCTGCGCGAACACCTCGCGCGCTGTCGCGCTCGCCGCGCCGTTGGCGCAGTCGGCCAGCACGCGCACACCCGAAAGGGAGCAGGGGGCGCTGCTCACAATATGGTCGATATACTCCTGCGCGCATTGGCGCTCCAGATGGGTCACGCGTCCGATATCGCCACCGACGCGCAACGCGTCTTGGGGCGGCGCATCGATGTATTGCTCGATGAGGGCCTCTTGTTCATCGGTCAGTTTATAACCCTCAGAGCCGAAGATTTTGATGCCGTTGTGCTCAAACGGATTGTGCGAAGCGGAAATGACGACGCCCGCGTCCACATTGTGGCGCGCCGTCAGCAGCGCGACGGCGGGCGTGGGCAGCACGCCGAGCGAGATGACATCCGCCCCGGCGGCGCAAAGGCCTGCGGCAAGCGCACACTCAAGCATATCGCCTGAAATACGCGTATCGCGACCGATATAAAAAACGGCTCTATGACCCGCCGCGCGCGTCAGCACATAGGCGGCGGCAACGCCGGCGCGATAGGCGAGGTGCGTGTCAAGCTCCGCGTTGGCAACGCCGCGGATGCCGTCTGTTCCGAAATACTTACCCATACTATTCTCCTAAATCAGTTCTGTTTGCCCGATGAACGGGATGCCGAGGTGTTCGTAAGCACGGGGCGTGACGCAACGGCCGCGCGGCGTGCGGTTTAAAAAGCCGATTTGCATGAGATACGGCTCGTAAACGTCTTCGATGGTCACGCTCTCCTCGCCGATGGTGGCCGACAGCGTGTCAAGCCCCACGGGGCCGCCGCCAAAATTGCGGATGATGCTCTCGAGCATACGGCGGTCGGTCGCGTCAAGTCCGAGACGGTCAATTTCAAGCGCGGACAGCGCGTGGTCGGCAATGGCGCGGTCGATCACGCCCTCGCCGCGCACCTGCGCGAAGTCGCGCACGCGCTTTAAAATGCGGTTGCAGATACGCGGCGTCCCGCGTGAGCGCATGGCGATTTCAAGCGCGCCGTCGCCCTCGATGGGGATGCCGAGAATGCCCGCCGAGCGCTGCGTGATGTCAAGCAGCTCCTGCGCGGAGTAAAGCTCAAGGCGGAACTGCACGCCGAAGCGGTCGCGCAGCGGGGAAGAAAGCTGACCGGCGCGGGTCGTTGCGCCGATGAGCGTAAAGCGTGGCAGCTCAAGGCGAATCGAGCGCGCCGCGGGGCCTTTGCCGATGATGATGTCAAGCGCAAAGTCCTCCATCGCCGAATAGAGCACCTCCTCGACACTGCGGTTGAGGCGATGAATTTCGTCGATGAACAGCACGTCGTTTTCGGCAAGGTTGGTGAGCAGCGCCGCAAGGTCGCCCGCCTTCTCGATGGCGGGGCCTGACGTGATGCGGATGTTAACGCCCATCTCGGTCGCAATGATGCCCGCGAGCGTCGTTTTGCCCAATCCCGGCGGGCCATAGAGCAGCACGTGATCGAGCGGCTCGGCGCGTCTGCGCGCCGCCTCAATGAAAACCGAAAGGTTTTCTTTGGCTTTTTGCTGCCCAATGTATTCGCGCAGCGTATGCGGACGAAGCGAAAGCTCGGCGTCGTCGCCCGCCGTCAGCGTGCTCGTTAGGATGCGGTCTTCAAGCTCCTGTTCAAATTCCAGCGCCATGTGTCACACCCCTAAAACAGCTTTTTGAGCGCGGCGCGCACGATGTCGTCGGTCTGCATGGCGGACGTGTCCACGCCGCTCAGCGCGGTGACGATCTGCGAGCGCGGATAGCCGAGCACGGCAAGAGCCGCCACCGCGTCGTCATACGCGGGATTTGCGCCCATGGACACGGCAGGTGCGTCCGCCCCGGCAAAGCTCGCGGCCTCAAGCTGGCCCTTGGCCATTTTGTCCTTCAGTTCAAGCAGGATGCGCTGCGCCAGCTTTTTGCCGATGCCCGGCGCGGCGCACAGCGCTTTTTCGTCGTCCGCAATCACGGCAAGCGCCAGCTTACCGGGTGTGACGGCGCTTAAAATCGCGCAGGCCGCCTTCGGCCCCACGCCCGAAATGGCGATCAGCTGCTGAAAGCATTGAAGCTCCTCGCGCGAAGCGAAGCCGTAAAGATCGAAAATGTCCTCGCGGACGTAAAGATAGGTATAGAAGGTGGCTTTGTCGCCCGTTTTAACTTGCGAAGCCGAGGTCATCGAGGTGCGAACACCGTAGCCCACGCCGTTTGCGTCAAGCACCACGAGTGACGGCTCGACCTGCGCAACCGTACCCTTAATAAAATAGAACATTCAAAATCCTCCCGAAAGACGTGAGCCCGCCGTGTGCGCGTGGCAGATGGCGATGGCAAGCGCGTCGGCCGCGTCGTCCGGCCGTGGAACCTTTTCAAGCCCGAGCAGTGAGCGAGTCAGCTCCATTACCTGCTTTTTTTCGGCCTTGCCGAAACCGACCACCGCCTGTTTGACCTGAGACGGCGTATATTCAGACACAGGAAAGCCGCCCTCTGCGCAGGCGAGCAAAAGCACGCCGCGCGCCTGTGCGACGGCGATGCCCGTCGTTACGTTCGTGTTGAAAAAAAGCTGTTCAATCGCCACCGCGTCGGGGCGAACCTTTTCTAG
>MEFT01000137.1 GCA_001725215.1 Clostridium sp. SCN 57-10 | reverse complement strand
CTTTCTGATGCACGCGAATCACCGCGAGGATCTTGACATCGTTTATGCCGGCGACATTGCCGCCGCTGTCGGTCTCAAGAATACAACGACGGGCGATACGCTGTGCGACGAGAAGAACCCCATCATCCTTGAGTCGATGGAGTTCCCCGAGCCGGTTATCCGCGTTGCCATTGAGCCCAAGACCAAGGCCGGTCAGGAGAAGATGGGCATCGCGCTTGCACGACTCGCAGAAGAAGATCCCACGTTCCGCACCTATACGGATGAGGAAACGGGTCAAACCATCATTGCCGGTATGGGCGAGCTGCACCTTGAGATCATCGTCGACCGTCTGCTCCGCGAGTTCAAGGTGGAAGCCAACGTAGGCAAGCCCCAGGTTGCATACAAAGAGACGATTCGCAAGACTGCAAACGTCGACCAGAAGTATGCGCGCCAGTCGGGCGGCCGCGGCCAGTATGGCCATGTTAAGATCACGCTTGAGCCGAATGAATCCGGCAAGGGCTATGAGTTCCAGGGCGCGATGAAGGCCGGCGTGCTTGCCGGTTATCCGGTTGTCGACGTTAAGGTTACGCTGTATGACGGCTCGTATCACGAGGTCGACTCCTCCGAAATGGCGTTTAAGATTGCCGGCTCCATGGCCTTTAAAGAGGCGATGAAGAAGTGCGATCCCGTCATCATGGAGCCCATCATGAAGGTTTCGGTCATTGTTCCCGAAGACTATATGGGCGACGTTATCGGCGATCTCAACTCCCGCCGTGGTTTGATCCAGGGCATGGAGGCTCGTCCGGGCGCACAGCAGATCGATGCGTTCGTTCCGCTGTCTGAAATGTTTGGCTATGCGACCGACCTTCGCTCACGCACGCAGGGACGCGGTCAATATGCCATGGAGCCGAGCCATTACACCGAGGTTCCGAAGAGCATTCAGGAGAAAATCGCTTCCGGCAAGTAATCTTGCGGCGCAGGAGGGAAAAGCTCTTGCTTTTTCCCCTGTGTTCGTATAAAATAATAGCAATGTTTGCTGTAATTTATTTTGATTGTTTATCATAAGGAGGAAAAACAATGGCTAAGTCCAAGTTTGAAAGAAGTAAGCCCCACGTTAACATCGGCACCATTGGTCACGTTGACCACGGCAAGACTTCCCTTACCGCTGCGATCACGAAGGTTCTCGCTATGAAGGGCCAGGCTAAGTACGAAGCTTACGACATGATCGATAAGGCTCCGGAAGAGAGAGAGCGCGGCATTACCATCAACACTTCGCACGTTGAGTATCAGACCGATGCGCGTCACTATGCGCACGTTGACTGCCCGGGCCACGCCGACTATATCAAGAACATGATCACCGGCGCTGCTCAGATGGACGGCGCGATCCTTGTTATCGCCGCTTCCGATGGCCCGATGGCTCAGACCCGTGAGCACATCCTTCTTGCCCGTCAGGTTGGCGTGCCCGCGATCGTCGTGTTCCTGAACAAGTGCGATCAGGTTGACGACGCCGAGCTGCTCGACCTCGTCGAGATGGAAGTGCGTGAGCTGCTTTCGAAGTATGAGTTCCCCGGCGATGACATCCCCGTCATCCGTGGCTCTGCTCTGATGGCTCTTGAGTGCACCTCGACCGACATCAACGATCCCGCTTATGCGCCGATCATTGAGCTTATGAGCGCTGTTGACACTTACATTCCGACCCCGGAGCGTAAGGCGAACCTGCCGTTCATCATGCCTGTCGAAGACGTGTTCACCATCACCGGCCGCGGCACCGTTGCTACCGGCCGTGTCGAGCGTGGCCAGCTGAAGCTTTCCGAGGAAGTCGAGATCGTCGGCCTGATGGAAGCTCCGCGCAAGACCGTTGTCACCGGCATCGAAATGTTCCGCAAGCTGCTTGACTACGCGGAGGCCGGCGATAACATCGGCTGCCTGCTGCGCGGCATTCAGAAGACGGACATCGAGCGTGGCCAGGTTCTGGCTAAGCCCGGCTCCATCAAGCCCCACACCAAGTTCCGTGGCCAGGTCTACGTCCTGTCCAAGGAAGAAGGCGGCCGTCACACCCCGTTCTTCAACAACTATCGTCCGCAGTTCTACTTCCGTACGACTGACGTTACCGGCGTCATCTCGCTGCCCGAGGGCGTCGAGATGTGCATGCCCGGCGACAACATCGAGATGGATGTCGAGCTGATCACGCCGATCGCGATTGAAGAAGGCCTCCGTTTCGCTATCCGTGAGGGTGGCCGTACCGTTGGCTCGGGCGTCGTCATCAAGGTTAACGCCTAATTGATCACCGACAGAGCCGCGATGAAATTTCATCGCGGCTCTTTCTTTGCGTAACGCGGCACGGATATGTGCGTCGATATGCCTGCGGGCAAATGGAGGTAGTTATGAACGATCGTTATGAAACAAAGCTTGAGGGCTTTGTTATCCGTAAAGCAGAAGAGTCTGACACCAAGCTAGTGCTCGATTTTATCAAAGCTCTTGCGGACTATGAAAAGCTGCCCAATGAGGTTTCTGCAACGGAAGATGTTTTGCACGATTCACTTTTTGTCAAACGTGCGGCGGAAGTGATCATCGGAGAATATCACGGTGAGCCGGTTGCGTTTTCTTTGTTTTTTCACAATTTCTCTACATTTCAAGGTAAACGCGGGCTGTATTTAGAAGATCTCTTTGTCAAGCCGGAGATGCGTGGCCATGGTTTTGGCGGCGCCATGCTGGCGTTTTTGGCAAAAACAGCAAAAGAGCGCGACTGCGGTCGTTTTGAATGGATTTGTCTTGATTGGAATGAGTCTGCGCTTGCGGTTTATCGTAAACTTGGCGCAATTCCTATGACAGGTTGGACCATTCAGCGGCTTGAAGGCACGGCGCTTGACGATCTTGCCATGCGCATCTAGGCGCATCGTAACTTTGGGTATGTTCATATAAAAAATCTCTGCAGCATTTTTGGCTGCAGAGATTTTTATATTTAACTGTAAGAGGAGCATTACTGCGCCCAAAAAGCTTCTAGCCCGTCGGCAATCGCGGCGCAAAAGGCCACCTGTTCGATTTCCGACCGAATGAGTTCATAGCCGTATGGGCTTGAGATGAATTCATTTTCAATGAGAAGGCTGATGGTATGCTCACCGCGGCAGACATAGAGCGCCGAACCGGTGGTCACATCGGTTGTGCGCCCGATGGCACGCATTTTATCCGAAATCAAGTTTGCCGCTCTCTCAGACAGCTCGCTGCGTGCAAAGAGAAGGACACCACTTGCGCCGGACGCATCCTCGGCATCGGAAAGGCTGTTGGAATGGAGCGATAAAAACAGATCCGGTAGTTTACTTTGGCTGAACTGAAGACGCTCTGGCAGAGACATGCCGGTATCTTCGCTGCGCGTCAGCACAACGGTAGCGCCTCGTTTTTCCAGTTCGGTGCGTAGAGCGAGCGCCGTGGCAAGGTTAGACGCTTTTTCAGGTGTGGAGGGGTCAACGCCGATCGCGCCGTTGGCAGTCCCGCCGTGGCCGGGGTCTATGGCAATGGTCCTTCCGGAGAGGGTGCCGGGAACATGCTTTTTCACGGTCAAGCGGACGCCGTTTTCGACCGTTTCAAGCCTGTAGCCGTCAACCGTTCCGCCATCTTTACGCATGAGCGAATAGCAAACCATGCTTCCGCTCTTTTCCGCAGACACCGTAAAATAGTTTGATTCAGGTAAGACGGTGTTTTCCATCTGCACGACGTCAAGCTCAATTTTTCCATCCGTATAGAAGGCATAAATAACGGGAAACGTATCAAATTGAAGGGTACATGAAAGCTCGTTTGGGCTATCAGCCTCTCGGAATCCAGTCAAGTGATATTGCTTTACAGCGTTGCTTTGAGTAAGAGAAAGCGCATCTGCTTTGACATATCCGATGCCGGAGATCCATGCCATACCGTTAAGCACGGAGGAAACGGAAGCTTGCATACCGCGATAGAGAAAGCCGCGCGCCCCGTCTGCGGTAGAGGTTGTGCGATATACATCGCAGATGTCTGCCGTAACGGTCGCGGAAAGCGTCTTTTCGGAGGAATAGGTCGTAACTCTGCCCCGCGCGATACCGACACGAACGAAGCTTCCGGTTTGACTCACATAAACAACAGGCGTGTCCGTTTCATCTGCCGCCGTGAGCGAACCGTGCCAGACGCCGTCACTGGCACGCTTCATCACAACGGTGCGGCTCCCAACCACAGCGTAGACTTTGCTGCCTGAGGGTGCGACACATGAAAGCGGAATGCTTTCCCCCTGCTTGATCAACGAATTGTTCTGCGGAAAGAGGGAGCCGAGCTCATTGCGGCCTGCAAGTGTGCGAAACACGGTGACCGTAACCGTTTTCGTGCCGTTTTCAAAGCTAAAGGTGTTTTCTCCCACGGAAAGCGGGAGCAGGATACCAAAGTAGCCGCTTTCCGACCGCGCGGTAATCTCTGTACCGTTCACAGTTAATGCCTGCGTTCGATCAGAGCTGCCGGCAAAATACAAATGGGAGGACGAAACGGTTTCACCGCTTAATGGGCGTGCCACCGCAAGGGGAAGGATGGGGGATTCGGTGTGCGTGAAACGGCGCATCAAGACGGATTGAAGTGCGGTGTTGCCACCGATTGAACCGGCTCGGAAGAAAATCATACCACGCCCGTTCTTAGACTGGGTAAGCTGCGTAATCTGGCTTTCGATTTCGCGCGTGCCTTCCCAGGGGCTTCCTGGCGTTGCCTCCGCAAGGCGGTATGCGGCAATGCCCGGATAGAGCTTGACGTTTGTGCCGTCGACAACATCATTCCACCATCGCAGCAGCTCGGCAAATTCGCCTTCGTTGCTGCCCGTATGCCAATAAAGCTGCGGGGAAATATAGTCTACAAGCCCTTCTTTGACCCAAGTGCGGCTGTCGGCGTAATGGTCATAATAAGACTGCCCGCCCACAGTGTCGCTGCCTAGCGGATTTTTGCTCGCGTTTGCCCAGATTCCAAACGGCGAAACCCCCAGCTGAACGGTCGGCTTGCGCTGCTGTATGCCATCATGCAGCTTTTTGATCAGCGATGTGACGCTTGCCCGGCGA
The DNA here is from genome assembly GCA_001725215.1 of Clostridium sp. SCN 57-10. Taxonomy (GTDB): domain Bacteria; phylum Bacillota; class Clostridia; order Oscillospirales; family Butyricicoccaceae; genus SCN-57-10. Next base: position 88 of record MEFT01000137.1, on the reverse strand, counting down.
AAGTCGCCTAAATCGGTGTAATCACCGCCATATTTCGCAAATGCTGCGGCGTCATCAAAATCTGCCGACGGGTAGAAGTAATCATCCA
>MEFT01000136.1:5093-9721 GCA_001725215.1 Clostridium sp. SCN 57-10 | reverse complement strand
GGACCGGCTTTTCCATATCGTGCTTGATATCCTGCGTACACGTCAGCTGGTCATAGGTTTCGTCGTAAGGGAAGTTTTCCTCAAACGCGTGCTGGAAGTCGTCGTCGGGGGCAAACGCAAAGCCCTGCGTTTTCTGGCGCGCCGAATAAAGCGCGATCAGACCCTCTGCCAGATCGGCTGCCGCTTTTTTAGCGCGTGTCTTGGCCTTGGCCCACGCCACGCCGCCCAGCTTATTAAGGCGCACGGAGGCGTTTTCGCCCGCGCCGATGTATTTGGAAACGAGGTCGAGGCTCGTGGCGGGTACGAATACAAAGTCTGAGCCGTCATAGGCAATTTTGATATAGTCGCGGTACACCTTATCGACGCAAATACGTTCGACGCCGACAAAACGGCCGATACCGTGATGATCATGCACGACAAGGTCGCCCGGCGTGAGGTCGGAAAAGCTCTTAACACGGTCGCGCGAGCTTTTTTTGCTCTTTTTAGAGGAGCGGCGCGCCTGCTGGGTGCCGTCGGTCACGACGGCGGTTAAAATGGAGGGATACTCAAAGCCGGCGCTCAGTCCGGCGGGCAGCACGCAGATCTTGCCCGGCGCGGCCAGCGCTTCTTCGCCGACGCAAGGCAGCCCGCGCTCGGTCAGCAGCTCGCGCAGGTTGGCGGCGCGCTGGCTGCCGCCCGCAAGGGCGTAAAGCGTATAGCCGAGCGAAAGATAGTCGGAAAGGTCGGAGACCGCCGTGTCCAGGCTATCCGAGTAAGACGGAAGTTGCTTGGCGGTAAGCGACAGAAGCTCGTCGGGCGGGATGGCAGACGAAGTGAGAAACGCATCGAGCATGATGATGCGGTGGGAGCGCATCGCGGCAAGCAGCTGCGTGTCAGACAGCGCATAGCCGTGCTTCTGCGGTGGAACGGTTCCCTGTTCGAGCAGGTGAGTGAGATCCTCCGCGTTGCGGAAGGCGGCGCTTTTGGCGCATTCCGTCACGGCGGGCGTGTCGTCGATGACGATGATCGCGTCATCGGGCAGGTAGTCAAGCGCCGTGGTAAAGCGGTCGTAGACCTGCTCCATATAACGGTCACATGCGGCGAGAGAGCCGTTGCGTGTAAGGCGGTCGATGTCACCTTCTATGAGCGAGCGACGCTCGCCCTCCGCCTTGTCAGCCAGCTTTTGCAGCGCGGCGACAAGACCGTTCATTCCGTTTTTAGCCATGTGAGGCAGCGTTTCGCGGCAGGGTGAAAGGCTGATACGGTCGACGTTTTCGGTGCGGCGCTGCGTCATCGGGTCAAACACGCCGAGCGAGTCGATCGTGTCGCCGAAAAATTCGGCGCGGATGGGCTGCGTTTCGCCCGCGGGGAACACGTCTAAAATGCCGCCGCGCACGGCGAATTGACCCGCACCCTCTACGGTGAGCGAGCGCGAATAGCCCGCCTCGGTCAGGCGAACGGCAAGCTGCGCGAGGTCGTAATCACCGTCCGCCTCAAGCGTCAGCTGCGTGCGGCGTAGCACGTCAGGCGGCAGCGTGCGCTGCATAAGCGCGTCCGCCGTCGTGAGCAGCAGCGGACAGTCGGCGGCAAGCAGCGAGCCGAGTGCGCCGATGCGCATCTGCTCAAACTCGCGCGAGACGTTGTCGATGTTATGAAAAATGAAATCGCGCGGCGGCAGAAGCCGTGCCCCTTCCGCACCAAAGGCGGCAAGGTCGGAAAGCAGGCGGCGCGCCGCCTGCTCGTCACGAGAGACGATACACAGCGGACCGAAACCCTCGCGTACAAGCGCCGCTAGAATGTGCGCCTTGTGGATGGGCGAAACGCCGTAAAGCGAAACTGCCCTGCGGCCCGAACGAATGGCCTCGCAGAGCGCGCGATATTCTTTTAAGCGGGTGACGGCGTTTAAAATGGATAGCATGTTTTTCCTGCGCTTTCCGGTGTGTTATAAACGGCTACGCCCCGTCTTTGTAAAAGACGGGGTAAGCTTGTCGAAACATTAAGCTTTTGGGATGGCGTTATAATGCCCCATCGCGGCGTCTACGCCACGCGCGATGATGGCGCGCACCGCGTCGGGCGCGCGCGCGATGCCATCCAAGGCATCTGCATCGAGCGTGTCCAGCACATAGTCGCTGAGATCCTCGCCGCGCGAGCGGTCGTGCGCGCCGATGCCAATTTTCACGCGAGGGAAACGGTCGGTTTGCAGATGGAAAATGATGCTTTTGATGCCGTTGTGTCCGCCTGCCGATCCTTCGCGCCGCACGCGCAGGCGGCCTGCGTCGAGCGAAATGTCGTCAAACACGACGATGATGCGCTCCGGCGGAACGGAAAAGGCGGCCGCCATGTCGCGCACGGCCTCGCCCGAAAGGTTCATAAAAGTCTGCGGCTTCATAAGAAGCACGCTGCGTCCTTCAATAGTTCCGGCGGCGTACGTCGCGCGGCATTTGGTGTGCGTCAGCCGACCGGCGCCGCACTGCTCTGCAAGGCGGTCTATGGCAAGCCATCCGGCGTTATGACGCGTCATGGCATACTGCGCGCCCGGATTGCCAAGCCCGACGACGAGAAATTCCGGTGCGGCGGTAGGCGATGCTTCTTTCTTGCGTCTGAAAATGGGAAACACATCCTTATAGTAAGAAGGGGCGGAACGCGCCGCCCCTGATAGCTTGCCCCAAAAGCCCGAAGGGCATAAGCAATTCGTTTTTGCGGCAGCGCAAAGAGGGAGCTTGCCGCTCCCCTTAGCTGCTTACAGGAACAGGTCAGAGACCGAAACTTCTTCGTAAATGCGTTTAATCGCTTCGGTAAACATGCTGGCCACAGGCAGCACCTTGATTTTATCGATCTTCTTCGCGCCTGTCACGGGAACCGTGTCGAGCAGGTAAATTTCGCTGATGCAGCTGCTCTCAAGCCGCTCGATGGCGGGGCCGGAAAGCACGCCGTGGGTCGCGCAGGCGACGACGCCCGTCGCACCGCCGATGGTCATCAGCGCCGAAGCAGCATTGCACAGCGTGCCTGCCGTATCAATCATATCGTCAACCAGCACGACCTGCTTGCCACGCACGTCGCCGATGATGTTCATGACTTCAGAGACGTTTGCCTTCTGGCGGCGCTTGTCCACGATGGCAAGGGGAAGGTCGAGGCGCTCTGTAAACTTGCGCGCGCGGCCGACCGAGCCGAGGTCGGGGGCGACGACGACAAGACTGTCGTTCGACAGGCCGAATTTGTCGGCAAAATAGGGGATGAGCACCGAGGTGCCGAGCAGGTTATCGACCGGAATGTTGAAAAAGCCCTGAAGCTGCGAGGCGTGCAGATCCATGGTCAGCACGCGGTCTGCGCCGGCGGCTTCGATCAGGTCTGCGACCAGCTTTGCCGAGATGGGATCGCGCGCCTTTGTCTTGCGGTCCTGGCGGGCATAGCCGAAATAGGGCATCACGGCGGTGACGCGTCCTGCCGAAGCGCGGCGGAACGCATCGATCATGATGAGCATCTCCATCAGATTGTCGTTGACCGGGCTGCACGTCGACTGAACGACGAACACATCGGCACCGCGCACCGTCTCGTTGATCGAAACGGAGATTTCGCCGTCCGAAAACTTGGTGACGACCGCTTTGCCCAGCTCAAGGCCGAGCGAGGAAGCAATCTGAAGCGCAAGCGCGGGATTCGAGTTGCCGGAGAAAATCTTGATGCTGTTGCCGTGCGGAATCATAAGTGTTACCCCCAAAAATATAGAATTCCTTGTGACTGATGCGGCGGATTATTTCAGGCGGCCTTCGGTGCGGCGGCGCGCGGCCCAACCTTCTTTATGTGTCTGATGCACACGCCCGATGGCGAGCGCGTCTTCGGGAACCTCTTCGGTTACCGTCGTTCCGGCGGCGACATAAGCGCCGCGTCCGACCTTAATGGGCGGCACGAGGTTGACGTTGCAGCCAATGAAGCTGTCGTCTTCCACGATGGTGCGGTGCTTGTCTTTGCCGTCATAATTGCTGGTCACAACACCGCAGCCGACATTGACGCGTTCGCCGAGGTCGGAATCTCCGAGGTAGGTGAGGTGCGAAATTTTCGTGCCATCGCCGACCGACGTATTCTTCAGCTCGACAAAATTGCCGACGCGCACATGCTCGCCCAGCTCGGTGCCGGGGCGAAGGTGGGCAAACGGGCCGACGGTTGTTTCGTCGCCGACTGTGCAGTCGTAGACCTGCGAGAAATTGACGACGACGCCGCGCCCGAGCTGCGCGTTTTTCAACACGCTGTTTGGGCCGATGCGGCAGCTTTCGCCAACGATCGTCGCGCCGTTCAGATAGCTGTTCGGCATGACGACGGTACCCTCGCCGAGCACGGAAAGGGGCGAGATATAGGTTGTATTGGGGTCGACGAGCAGCACGCCACGCTCCATCCAAAAAAGGTTGATGCGGCGGCGGATGCTCTCCTGCGCGTAATAGGCGGTCAGTGTATCGCACACGATATGCTTCTCCTCGTCGGGCGCATAATGCGCCACGGCGGAAAGCGCCTGGCAGAGCCGCATGGTGGAAAGATCCTCTTCAAGGCGGACAAGAGCCAGCTTTTCGCGCGGGGCGATGAGGGCGATGGGCACGTCTCCGTTGGTCAGCACGGCAGAGCCGGCGGCTCCCGCGGCGGTGGCGGCAAGGCGAGACAGC
>MEFT01000136.1:0-5087 GCA_001725215.1 Clostridium sp. SCN 57-10 | reverse complement strand
GCGTTTCCGCCTCGCTGCGCGCGAGAAGCGCATCAATCTCCGCCTGCAGCGTGCCGCCCGGAAGCGGGGTCACACCGCTGCGCGCGATGGCGGAGCTTGCGGCAATCCCGCCTTCGCAAAAAGCGGAAACGGCCAGACGGATATGGTCAAATACGGAGGCGGAAAGCAGCTCGAGGTCATACGCCGCCGAGGCGCCGCCGCCAAACAGTAAGCAATCGATGTGAGACATGGTATTCCCTGCCTTATCCTGCAAAATTGTCATACAAATCAAGTATAGCACAGCATTTTGAAAAAAACTATCCGAATTTTCAACAAATATTCTCGCTTGGCGTGCCGCCGATTGCTCTTTACCCCAACCCCCGAATCATGTATAATAATAGAACGGAAAAAGACAAGGGGGGGCGGGGGCTACGGAAAACTTGACCATGCGGCTTGAGGGGCGCGACGCGATGCGCGCACTCGTCGCGGCGTGCGACGCGGATGCCGCTCTGCTTTACGCCTGCCTTGTGGCAGAGGGCGGCAAAATGGCGCTTGCGAAAGCCGCTCAGGCGATGCGGCTCGACGCGCCACGCGCCAAAAAAGCGGCAGACCTGCTCGTTCTTTATGGGCTTGCGGCCGACGCAAGCGAGCCACCGCCGCGCGAAGACCCGGAGATGGCGCCCGCAGAGCTTGCCACTGCGCGCCGGCAGGATGCGCACTTCCGAGCGATCTGCGACTGCGCCGACCGCGCGTTTGGCCGTGTGCTGCGCATCGACGAGCTGCGGCGGCTGCACGCGATGTACAGCGATCTCGGCATGAGCGCCGAGGCGATGATGCTGCTCTTTCAGCATTGCCGAGCGCAGAATATGCTGACGCTGCGTAATGTGGAAAAATTCGCGTACAAATGGGCCGACGAAGGTCTTTCTACATATGACGAAATCGAGCGCCACATCAAAATGCTGGAGGAGCGTTCTCTGCGCACACGGCAGATCCTGCGCCTGCTCGGCATTTACGACCGCAAGCCTTCGGAAACCGAGCAGAAGTACCTGGACAAGTGGGTTGCGTCGGATTATGCGAACGAGCTTTTGGCGCTTGCCTATGACAAGACGGTGACGCGCTGCGGCAAGCTCGAATGGCGCTATATGGATAAGATTCTGCAAAGCTGGCACGATCAGGGACTGGGCACGCGCGACGAGGTCGAGCGGCTCGACCGTCCGGGCGCCGCAAAGAGCGCGCCGCGCGCCGAAACGGTGCTTGCTGCCGTGACGCAGCGGTTCGAGAAAAAACGAATTGAGCGCGAGCGTGAGCGCGAGCGGCGGCTTGCGGAGCTGCGCGAACGAGACGGACGCTTTGCGCGTGCCGAACGCGATCTGAACCTGTGCATTTCCAAAATGGCGCGCGCCGAAGCGCAAGGCGACCGCGAGGGAGCGTCCGCACTGCTTCGCGAGCGAGAGCGGCTTTACACCACGCAGGCACAGATTCTGCGCGACTGCGGCCTGCCGCCCGACTGGCTGACCGACAAGCCCGACTGCCTGCGCTGTGGCGACCGCGGCTACATCGGCAGCAGCATGTGCGACTGTTTTGAGCGCGCCTGCCGCGACGAAGAAGCGCGGCGCAAGGGCACCAGAGAGCCGGTGGGGGTATAATCGCCGTACCTGATGGGGTGTGCGAAGAATCAGCAAAACATACAGGGGGTGGTAGCGTGAAGATCGGCGCATATTCGTTTGTTGTAACAGATGATATCCCAAGCAATATGGAAGCGATACAGAGAGGCGTCTCACGAGCGGCGGAACAATCCGTAAGGCTGCTCGTTTTCCCCGAGTGCGCGCTGACCGGCTACCCCAAGGGAGGTAAAAGTTCTTCTCAGGTTGACATGCAAGCGCTTGAGGCTTGTTTTGCCAAGCTGCAGCAGCTGTCCGCTCAATACGGCATTTATCTGCTCGTCGGCAGCGTGACAAGGAAGCATGGCGAATACCATAACAGCGCCATTTTGTTTTCGCCCAATCAGAGAGAATGCGAGCTTTATCATAAGCGCGCGCTTTGGGGATGGGATAGGGACAACTTCTCGGATGGAAGCCCTGGCGGCGTTTGGACGATAGACGGAGTTACCGTCGGCGTACGTATTTGCTTTGAGGTTCGCTTCCCGGAGTATTTCAGAGAGCTGTATCGCGAGAAAGCAAAAGTTGTCCTCGTCATGTTTAACGACGTATCCGAGATCGACGACCTCGCGCGCTATGAGCTGATTAAGGCGCATTTGCGGACACGAGCGGTGGAAAATGTCTGCACCGTGATATCGGTCAATGACGCGTCATACCACCAGACCGCGCCGACGGCCGTCATTCATGAAAATGGAGAGGTGATCGCCGAGCTTTCGCGTCACACGGAAGAGCTGCTGGTGTATGATTACCAACCCGCCGGGCTGTCTTTTGGCGCGGAGGGACGCAAGACAGTGTCCGACAGGCTGACGAAGCGGCCGCGATGCACAGATCAAAATTAATGCGAAAGCCTCCCTGCGCGCCGAACATATTCGGCACGCAGGGAGGCTTTCTTGTTATAGCGTAAATAAAACATAGACCATAAGCAGCCCGGACACCGCGACCGACGCGATCCAGCCGGGCGAGCGCAGGCGCATCTGCGCTTTCTGGCGCTCGGAGAGCGGCATGGCGCCCGCGTCCGCCGCTGCGGATGATCAGGCGCTGCGTCTGCTCGCAGGTCATGCTGCGCGTGTCGGGACGCGCGAAGGCGGTTCCGGCCGCCGCAACCAGCGCGGGGTTTGAGCTGCCCGCCACATAGGGCATAAGAATGCCACCCAGCAGATTAAAACACATGTGCAGCAAAATGGCGTATTTCACCGTGCCGTAGCGCACGACGGTGTAGGCGAGGATAAGACCGAGCAAAAACGCGTAGACAAACTGAGAAAAATTACCGTGAAACAGGCCAAACGCAAGCGCCGTGGAAACGATGGCAAAGCGCTCGCCATAGGGGAGCAGCCGCTCGAGCAGCAGCTTACGGAAGGTAAGCTCCTCCATAATAGGCGCGAGCAGACCAGCATACACGGCGGTTGCCAGCGTTGACGAGCCGCCGATCACCACGTCGACCAAATCGCCCACGGGGCTGCCGCGCAGCCAACCGAACAGCGAGAGCAGCAGCGTGGTGATCAGATTGCCGAAATAGGCTGCGGCGACACACAGCACAAATAAACGGATAAGCTGCCACGAAGAAGGCCGCTCATGCGTGGTGGCCTTTTGCATCGGCGCGCGCCGCAGAATGAGCCAGAATACCGGAATGGCAAACAGATAATTGGCCACGGCTGAAATGAGAAGCAGTCCGTCGCCACTGCCGAGCAGAGCGGGGTACAGCGCCTGCACTGCCAGAGAGAGCAGCGTTGCGGCGGTCTGTGCCGTCAACATCAGGGCGAACAGCGCCCAACCGGCGCGATTCATGCCACGCCGCAGCGAAACGGGCGCTTCAAACACATATCGTTTGTAAAAATCGCCGGGCGTCAGGCGGAAAATCAGACGGTCGTAAAGCCGCCCGTCCACCTCGTGCGCGCCGGGGGTGCGCTCGTACAGTGTGAAACCGCATTTGCCCGCTAGGCCGACCATGGGCAGGTTGCCCGACCACGTTTGCGTGTAAACCTCCGTTAATCCGTTGGAAAACAGATAGTGGATATAGGTGGTAAAAGCGCGCTCGCCGCGTCCGTCGCCCCGGTCCTCCGGCTTGATGATGTCAATGCCGATGGCGGTGCGTGTCTCCAAGCCGGTCAGATGCCCCGTCGACATCCAGCCGATGTGCGCGCCGTTTGTGAGGCAGATCTCAAAGCGCGTGCGCACATCGTCGGGAGGGGTTCGCAGCCGCTCCGCGATGCGGGCGCGCACAAGAGTTTCGTCGGGCGGCGAAGTGTGCCGCCACGGTGCGTCCCATCGCTTCCATTCGGTGTCGGTCATTTGCCAGCGCAGCAAATCGTCCGCGTCGGACGGAAGAAGGTCGCGCAAAACAATGTCGCCGTTGGTCAGCTGCAAACAATCAGCTCCTTTCCGTGGTTGCATAGAAGCGCAGCGCGTTTTCGGTCGTCACGCGCGCGATGTGCGCGAAAGGCACGCCGCGCAGCTCAGCAAGCCGCTCGGCCGTGTGGTGCATCAGCTTGGAATCGTTGCGTTGCCCGCGGCAAGGCTCGGGTGCAAGGTAAGGGCAGTCGGTTTCGAGCAGCAGGCGGTCGTCGGGTACATAGCGTGCTGCATCAAGCGAGCGGCGTGCGTTTTTAAACGTGATGACACCGCCGAACGCGATCATATAGCCGAGCGAGAGCACCTCGCGCGCCGTTTCCACACTGCCCGAAAAGCAGTGGAGCACGCCCGTTACCTCGGGGAAGGCGCGCAGCACCGAAAGCGTGTCGCAAAGTGCCTCGCGCTCGTGAATGACGACGGGCACGCGCAGCGCGCGCGCCAGCTCCATCTGCCGTGTGAACACGCGGCGCTGCACGTCGCGCTCCGACAAGTCGTAGTGATAGTCAAGTCCGATTTCGCCGAGCGCCGTGACGCGCGGCTGCTTGAGCAGCGCGGCAAGCTCGGCACAGTCGCGCTCGCGAAAATGCTTTGCGTCGTGCGGATGAACGCCGACGGCGGCATAGCAGAAGTCGTAACGCGCGGCAAGCGCCGCGACGGCGCGCGAGCTTTGCATATCGGCGCCGATATTTGCAACATAGCCGACGCCGTGCGCCGCAAGCGAGGTCAGAACGGCGTCGCGGTCTTCGTTAAAGCGCGCATCGTCATAATGCGCGTGGGAGTCAAACAGCATCACGAGAGATGCGCACCCGGTACGGCGTGGTCGGCGAACATGACGCGTACATCGTCTTCGGCGCAGGTGGCAGACAGAATCATGCCGTTGCTCTCATACCCCATCATTTTGCGCGGCTTGAGGTTAGAAACGATGACGACGTTGTGCCCGATCAAATCCTCCGGCTTATACCACTTGGCGATGCCGGACAGAATCTGGCGCGTTTCATAGCCTAGGTCGAGCGTAAAGCGCAGCAGCTTTGACGACTTAGGCACCGGCTCGCAGGTGAGCACACGCGCGACCGTCAGCTCAAGCTTGGCGAAGTCGTCGTA
>MEFT01000135.1 GCA_001725215.1 Clostridium sp. SCN 57-10 | reverse complement strand
CAAAGCCGCCTCCCGCCACACGGCGATTAAGCGCTTCGACGCGCGCAACCAGTTCGACGACCGAAAAGGGCTTGATGACATAATCGTCCGCGCCCGTCGAGAAGCCGGCAATTTTATCCGCCTCTTGCGACATCGCCGTCAGCATAATGATGCCCGCGGTGCAGCCAGCCTCGCGTGCTCTTCGACAAACCTCAAAGCCGCTGATGTCAGGCAGCATCACATCAAGAACGGCGACAGACACGTCTCCATTGTTGCACAAGTATTCGGCCGCAGGCTGCCCCAGTCCGAACTCCACCGTATCGAATCCGGCGCGGCGCAGGTTGATAACCACAAACCCGCGGATATTATCTTCATCCTCCAAGACCAAGACCTTTTTGCTCATTGAATATATCCTCCGCTATTCCATTCTTTATCAATGGTGTGAAACAGCTCCGTAACCTCCGTGTCAGTCAAACCGCGCTCGCTGCGAATATCAAACAGCGAATACCCATAGGTTTTCGTGCTCGTCTGCCGTAAAATCTTAATCGAGCCTCCGATGGAATTGGTGCGGCTCTCCCCGCTGAACACATAGATAGAGAGAAGCTCGTTGCGCTTACCCTCATGCGGTGCCTCCGCCGTTTCGGTCAGATAAAACGTCGTCACACTGATGCCGGACGATGAATAACGCGAAACGTTCACTACGTTTTCCCACCGCCCCGGCCAGTTAATATACCACTCCTCAGAAACGCTGTGATAGGTCGTGGCAACCTGCCCGACCTCTTCGCCGCCTTTGAAGTGCTTCCAGATCAGCTTGTTACGAAGATCGGAGCCCTGCGACTCGCCCTGCGACTCGCGCACGGCCGAGGTGGGCACCTCAAGAATGCCGTCTCCGTCGATATCGGTTGAAAAGACCGAAGCCGGCCTCCATGTCAGGATGCCCGAATGCGACGCCTCGTCAATCGTTTCGTTCACGGCACGCGAGCCGCTGATGCTGATCAGATCGGTGACATAACCGCCGTTGACCGACATACTGTCAATGCAAATTTGGGTACCGCCGTTTTCCGTCTTGCCCACCTTCATGCGGCCTACCGTTTTGACTTCGGCGCACAGCGGTGCCTCGCAGATCAGCTTATAGGTATTACCCCGATAGGCATACATACGGAAAGCGTAGGCGCCCGTCGCGCGTCACGATACTGATTTCATCCACCGTGTCACCGTCAATGTCGGCAATGATGAGCCCCGAATACTGTACGTCAAGCAGCTCGGTCATTCCCTCTGCCGCCGCGTCAAAAACGGTCATGCCGTAACTTCCGGCATCGTCAACACCCCATGACATCGCAATGGCAAGCTTGCCCGAGACGTCGCACACCGGATAATTGACAGCGCGCAGAGAAGACGCCTCGGTGCCGAAGCTGGCACGCTCTTCATAACCTTTCTCCGTGCGGGCAAACACGTGGGCCGTATAACGCCCGTTCGTATGATGGAAAAAGCTGACGGCTTCTTCGTCTCCGTTGCCGTCAAGGTCGATCAGCTGCACGGCCTGACGGTTAGGGCCGGAGTCCGCTGTGACCAGCTTGGCGCCCATCGCTTCGATTTCATCAAGTTTTTTTTGCAGCATCACATATTCGCCTGGAAGCTTGGGCAACGCCAGAAGGCCGTCACCGGTCGAAGCGGTGCAGCCTGAACAAAACAGCAGTGCCGACAGCATGGCCGGCCAAAAAAATCGTTGCTTTCTCATGGTTCTATTGTACCACATCAACATGCATTTTTAAATATAAAAAACCACTCATTTTGAGTGGTTTTTTATAAAACCTTACTTAGAAGTACTTTTTTACGCCCTCGGGTGCGCCCTCCGCATCAGCGCTGATGGTCAGCGTGAATTTCACGCCCGTCGCCTCTGCGAATTTTTCCAGCTTCTCAAGGAAGCCGCTCGCCTTGCTGTCGTCATCCTCGCCGGTAATTTTATACAGGCTGTCGACAAAGATGTGGGTAATGTCATAGTTCCCGGAATACAGACCGCACAGATAGGAAAACAGCGACTCGTAGCCGAGCTCCATCGGATACTCGGAAATATCAATCAGCTTTGCACTGTATTTAATGTTAAATCTGAGATTCTGCCCTCTTTCAACACAAACGACATTGCCGGCTTCTTCGTTGACCGCAGTATTGACCAGATCGATGACCTGCTTCGTCTTACCCGAGCCGCGTCTGCCCATGATGACTTTAACCATAAGGAATTCCCCCTATTCGTGATTTCCTTTATAATACCATAATACTCGAAACAGGGCAATGTATTTTTTATGAACTAACGATTATTTTGTACCCCACGCAGCCGTGCGCAGCAACATGAGCCAGATACCGAAAAAGCCGAGCCGCGCGACCGGTTCTGTTGCGATGACGGGGATTTCACAGATTTGCTGCTCGCCCGAAAAAACATACAAAGAACCCACCTGCTGCCCCTCCTCGACGGGCGCAGACACAAACGGCATGAGCGACAGCTCTTTTTTAATGCCCGAAATAGCCTGCTTCTCGATCAGAATCGGCGTGCTATCCGCCAGCCGGCAGGGCACGGCAGGGGCGACGCCCATCTTCACGGGAATAGGCATCAGCGGCGTGTCGGCACTCGGTGTAACCGAAGTATATGTTGCAAAGCCATAGTTGAGCATGGCGGAAATATCCGCCGTACGCGCCTCTTTGGTCTTTGCGCCGAGTACAACGGCAATGAGAGACATCGGGCCGCGCGTCGCCGAAGCCGACATGCTATATCCCGATTGGCTTGTATACCCGGTTTTCAACCCGTTCAGGCCGTCGTAGGTCTTAAGCATCTTATTCGTGCTTGCAAGCTGAAACTTCCCGTCTCGAACGCTGTCCATCCAGATCGACGTAAAGTCAAAAATGACTTCGTGCTTCATGAGTTCGACGGACATCATCGCCACGTCATAAGCACTTGTCACATGTCCTTCGGCATCCAGTCCGCTGGCGTTGACAAAATGCGTGTCGTTCATTCCAACCGCAACGCATTTGAGCATATCGGACACTGACATCTGCTCCCCCGCAGCAAGCCAGATCTGCGTTCCGCCCATTGACCGCGAGTGATCAGAGCCGGTGACCATATCGGTCATTTTAAGATCGCCGCGCTCGATGGCCTCCATCACAAGCAGCATGGTCATGATCTTCGTCACGCTTGCCGGATTCCGCTTTTCATGCGGGTTCTTTTCAAACAATATTTCGCCCGACGGATGTATCAGCAGGGCGGACGGAGCCGTGATTCCCGACAGCGGTGCGGCGCTTGTTACAGCAAACGCAGGCAGCGCAAGAAACATTGCGCAAAGCATAAAGCAGATGGCTTTTTTCATGGCAAATCCCTCCTTTGCCATGGTATGAGCACGCTGCGCTGAATATGTTTTGACATTGAACTCGACTTTAGATACAATTCTATGGGGTGATTTCATGAAAATTGCATTTTATACGCTTGGCTGCAAGACAAATCAGTTTGAAACGCAGGCGCTCGAACAGCTTTTCACCGCCCGCGGGCACACATTGGTTGATTTTTCCGCCGCGGCCGACGTTTACATTATCAACACCTGCACCGTGACGGCGCTGGGCGACAAAAAATCGCGCGCCGCCGCGCGCCGCGCCAAGCGTCTCAACCCGAGCGGCACGCTCATTGTCTGCGGATGCTATGCGCAAATTAAGCCCGACGAAGTGCGCACCCTGTGTGGCGCCGACATTGTGCTCGGCGCGAGCGACAAAGGGCGCATCGTCGAGTTGGCCGAAGCGGCGCAGGGCGGCGCGCGCGTGCAGTATGCCATTCCGCCCGCGCTCGCCAAAAAGCCGTTTGAAGCGCTCCCGGCGGGCGGGCTTGCGGGGCGCACCCGCGCGCTGCTTAAAATTCAGGACGGCTGCCAGAATTTCTGCACCTACTGCCTGATTCCTTTTGCGCGCGGGCCGTCGCGCTCGATGGACTTTGACGAGGCGGTGGCCGAGGCCGCGCGCCTTGCGCGCGAGGGCTACCGCGAAATCGTGCTCACCGGCATCGAAATCAGCTCGTACGGGCTTGACCTCGTGCCGCAGCGGACGCTTGAGGAGCTTGCACCCGCGCTATGCGCCGCCGCGCCTGAAGCGCGCATCCGACTCGGCTCGCTCGAACCGCGCACCATCACCGAATCGTTTGCGCGCGCGCTTGCGGCGCACCCCATCTTGTGCCCCCATTTTCATCTTTCGATGCAGAGCGGGTGCGACAAAACGCTGCGCGCCATGGGGCGCCGCTATGATACGGCACTCTTTTTCGCCGCGTGCGAAACACTGCGCCGCCACTTCCCCCACTGCGCCATTACGACCGACCTCATCGTCGGCTTCCCGGGTGAAACGGGCGCAGATTTTACCGAAACACTCGCCTTCGTGCGCCGCTGCGCGTTTGCGCAGGTGCACATTTTCCCGTATTCCAAGCGCGAAGGCACACGCGCTGCGGTAATGACCGAGCAGGTGGAAAAGGCGGAAAAAGAGCGGCGCGCCGCCGCCGCCGCCGAGGTGTGCGACGGTCTGCACGACGCATTTTTGCATTCCTGGATCGGCGAAACCGTGGAGGTTTTGTTTGAGCAGGCGGAGCACGGAGGCTACACGGGGCATACGCCGCAGTATTGCGCCGTTTGGGCGCCGGGCGAAGATTTGCACAACGAGCTGCGCCGCGTGCGTATCACGGACGTCCGCGAGGGGCGCTTGATCGGCGAGCTGTAATCAACGCGGCAAAACGAAATGAGCGGGAGGTCTATACCATGCCCATTCGAATCGTCGACACATACGATCAAATTCGGCAGCTGTTTTTGCATACTCCGTTTGATCTGCATAGATGGAGAACATATGCCGCCTGTGTTTCACCGCAGTTGCCCGATAAATGCGAGCGAGATGCACGCGATTATGATTTTCAGAATGAGGTTATGTCGACCATCGCAAAGTCGCTTACACAGCATGATCAACTTGCGCTGGCTCACAAGTCATTTTGCTCTGCCACCCAAGCATTGCTTCATCATGCGAACGATTGGTTTGATGACAGCGCCGATATCACCATCGTTTTATACTTAGGCTTATGCAATGGAGCAGGCTGGGCAACAACGCTTGACTCGGGTGATGCCATCTTACTCGGCATTGAAAAAATTGTCGAGCTGAGTTGGTGTGACGACGTCAGCATGCGGGCGCTCATATTTCACGAAATGGGGCATTTGTGGCATAAAACGGAACGCGGATCGGTCATTTGCGCTAGCTCCCAAAGAGAAAAATCGATTCTGCCGCTATATCAGGAAGGGGTCGCCATGGTATTTGAGCAAACGCTCTGCCATGACGAATGCTATTATCATCAAAAAGCCCAAGGCGATTGGCTCAACTGGTGTGTTGCAAACGAACGCAGGATCAAAGCTGAATATCTTAAGAGGTTGAATACCAATCAAAGTACACAGGATTTTTTCGGAGATTGGCGCCATTTCGAAGGCTATTGCGACGTCGGATACTATTTAGGCTGCCGTTTTATCAGACATCTGCAGAAAACGTATTCGATGGATAAAATCGCGTGTCTCCCGCTCTCGCTTCTTGATCAAGAGTTTACGGCATTCGCCGAACTGTTTTGATATGCATAACCGTTCTGTACGCATCGCTCTCCGGCATGACCCAATGGTTGCCTGATCCTCTTATCATTCGATTTCGATCTGATAAAAGCTGCCTCACGACTGAGCTTGCACAGCCGTGAGG
Source organism: Clostridium sp. SCN 57-10 (assembly GCA_001725215.1). Classification (GTDB taxonomy): domain Bacteria; phylum Bacillota; class Clostridia; order Oscillospirales; family Butyricicoccaceae; genus SCN-57-10. Next base: position 1,964 of record MEFT01000135.1, on the reverse strand, counting down.
CAGCTTTTCCTTTTTGCCGCGGCACATCAAACTGAAAGCTTAAAAGAGTAGCTTTTTCCGCCGCTGGCATAGGTCTCCACAAATTCAGAGCTAATCGGCAACCCGCAAACCCAGCTGTAGCTCTTGATCACATGTCCGTTGCAGCATTCGCACCATGTCTTGGATATTGGTTCATACGCATCAAGATTTCTGCACAGCCCGCAAACACATTTGTCGTTATCCCATCGGAGCAAATAAGCGCCGTCCCCTTGCTTGATACAGCCGCAAGCCGTAAGTAATTCGTCCAAGCTTTCGCACCGCTCTTTCAGCTCTATGAATTCCCGCACCTGCGCCCTTGTTAAATTGCATACATGGCTGTGCCTGATTTTTTTGATTTGCTCTCGCTCCAAAGAGTGGTCCATTCGTTCCATAATGCTGTGAGCCAGCTCAAATTGCTCTTTGGCGCTCATTTTGCGACTCTCATCGGGCAGCGAGCTGTATTCTGGAAATATTCTTCTCGCTTCATCTTCGCCGAGCTCTTTTTTCAAGCCGTCGAATATCATGCTGAACCTATGTATTGCCATTTCAGCGCTCCTCACTTTCTCACGATCCATTAGTATATGAGTTCGATTGAATCGTAACAACGTCCATATTGGCTTTTTATATCCAATATAGCACGGTTTCTTTTGCTTTTCCATATTTTTCAGGCTTCCATAACATCAATATCGCTTATTTCGTGCCCTTCAAAAAAAGCGAAGCCTGCATTGCAGACGCAACGCAGGCTTCTGATTTAGGAGCAAATCAATAAACGTATTCAAATTCCCATCCGCAGAAATCGACGGTATCCTTCTCCTCAATACCCGCCTTTTCAAGCATGTCAAACACGCCTGCGCGGCGCAGGATACGCTCGAAATACATGCGTGATTCGTAGTCATCGAAATTGACTGACGACAGTACCTTCTCGCACCACGCGCCGGTAACATAGTAAACGCCGTCGCGCACCTCAATATGGATGTCACGCTCGGTGACGGTCGGCTCCTCGGGGACATATTCATCCTCGAAGATGGCGACTGGCGGCAGCTGCTCGAGCGCGTGCCACACAGCGTGAATCAGCGTGTCTACGCCGGCGCGCGTCGCGGCCGAAATCTCGTAGACGGGATAGCCAAGCTCCTCCGCACGGGCGCGCAGACGCTTCATGTTCTCGCTGTCCGCCTCCAGAATATCACTCTTGTTCGCCGCGATGATCTGCGGGCGCTGCGAAAGCGCCTCGCTGTAACCGGCCAGCTCTTCGTTGATGGCGTCAAGGTCGGCCACCGGGTCGCGATACTCGCTGCCCGACACGTCGACGACGTGCACGAGCAGACGGCAGCGGTCAATGTGGCGCAGGAAGTCGTGCCCAAGCCCCGCACCCTGCGCGGCGCCCTCGATGAGGCCGGGAATGTCGGCGGCGACAAACGACGCACCCTCGCCGACATATACCACGCCGAGGTTGGGCGATAGTGTGGTAAAATGATAGTTCGCAATTTTCGGCTGCGCCTTGGAAATCACCGAAAGCAGCGTGCTTTTGCCGACGTTCGGAAAGCCGATCAGGCCCACGTCGGCGATCAGCTTAAGCTCAAGCAGGATGGTGCGTTCCTCACCTTCCTGGCCCGGCTTTGCAAAGCGCGGCGCCTGCCGTGTCGGCGTGGAAAAGCGTGCGTTGCCCCAGCCGCCTCGTCCGCCGCGGACGGCGACATACGGCGCGTCATCCGACATATCGTGCATCAGCGCGCCAGATTCGGCATCCTTAATGAGCGTGCCGCGCGGTACACGAATGATGAGAGCGGCGCCCGCACGCCCGCTGCACCGCTTTTTATCGCCCGGCTCGCCCGCCGCCGCTTCATACTTGCGTTTAAAGCGGAAGTCGAGCAGCGTGCTCATGTGCTCGTCCACCACAAAGATGACGCTGCAACCCACGCCGCCGTCTCCGCCGTCCGGCCCGCCCG
>MEFT01000134.1 GCA_001725215.1 Clostridium sp. SCN 57-10 | reverse complement strand
GGTCATATGCAGGAGAATGAAAAGCGAGAGAGTCAGACGTTAAAGCAAATCTTTAAGCAATATCTACTCCCTCAAAAGTGGCAAATTCTTTTTATCGCAGCGCTTATCTTGATCGGGGTTGCATTAGGAAACGCTTCGCCATACATTTACGGCAAGATGGTGGATGCGATCAGCGGCGGGAACCTCAACGGCCTAATGGTTTTGATAGCCCTCTATTGTGGGGTTACGCTATTAACCTTAGGCCTCAGCCTCTTTGAAAAATACTGCGGTGAAATGGTATCTTTTCATATTGCTGCGCGCATTAGACAAAGTCTGTTTGATAATGTAGTACGCGCCAAGTGTAAAGATTTCAGCAAGTTTACAAGCGGAGAATATATCTCGCGACTCAATGGCGACTCGGAGGGCATTGTGTCGTTCTTTTTGGATTTGATTACGAACATCGGCCAAATCGCAGTGAATCTGGCTATATCCATTGGGTTTATCATTGGAATCTCTCTTCGGCTGTCGTCTGTGGCGTTTTTTTATTTGCCTGCGTCTTTTCTTGTTTCCTACTTTGCGCGTAAGCACTATAAGAAACTGGCGCAGCACCAACGCGAGCTTGAGGACAAGCATTACGGCTTTTTGACCGAAACACTGGCCAATCACTCGGGTATCAAGTCTTTTCAAATGGAAGACGGGATCATCGTAAAATACAGCGAGATTATCTCGCGCAGACTGCGGCTCGTCAAAAGGAACCTTTTACTGGGCAATGTAATCAGCGTTATCAGCAGCGTGGTTATGCTCGCATCTTCCATGTACATTATCTATACCTCGGCATTGCTCATCAAAGGCGGAGCGCTGACACTTGGTGATATGATCTCGTTTAATACTTATATCAATATCATGTTTTCATCAGTAGGCAAAATATGGTCGTTCAATATTAGTAGGCAGACCGTACTTGTGTCAGCCGGGCGTATCAGCGATATTCTTAACATGGACAGCGAGGAACAGGATCAAGACAGAACGAGTGCGCGGACAAATCTTCCTCCCTTCTTGCAGGCAAGTAACATCGGCTTCTGCTACCCGGAGACAGATGTCCCGGTTTTGAACGACTTAAGCTTTTCCATCGAGCGGGAAGGGCTGTATTGCTTTGTAGGTAAGAATGGATGTGGAAAAAGCACCCTGGCCAAGCTGCTTGTCCGGTTTTACGACACGAACATCGGCGGTTTTCAGCTGCATGGCAGACCATATCATTCCTATTCGCTGAAAGAACTGCGAAAAACCATCACTTACATTCAGAAGGATGACTTTTTTCTCAACGATACGATCTACCAAAACCTCTTAATCGCAAATACGAGTGCTGAACTGACCGATGTCGAGCTCGCATGCCGCGAAGCGGATATCTATGATTTTATCATGAGCTTGCCCGAACGGTTTGACACAGTCATTGGCGAAGGAGGATCAACACTCTCAAGCGGTCAAAAGCAGAAGCTTGGTATTGCGCGCGCGTTGCTGCGAAGGTCGGATATCTTAATTTTGGATGAAGTTACCGCTAATTTGGATGGAGAGGCGGAGCAAGAGGTCCTGTCGGTTCTGCTCAAATTGAGAAAGCATGCCGCTGTTTTATTGATTAGCCATAGAGCGTCGTCTATTATGAAAGCGGATACCATTTTTGTCGTAGACGAAGGCAAAATCGCGGCATTTGGCAGCCATGCGTCGTTATGCGGCGAGTGTGCGCTCTACCGGCAGCTTTTCTGCGAGGCAAACGTACCGCATGCGGACGAGCATGCACTGCAAAAGTGAGGTGTCATATGAGAGCAAAACGGGGGGGGATTTCATACGTTCTGCCAAGTTTATTGGGGCTCAGCCTGTTTTTTCTGATCCCGTTTGTCATCAGTCTTCGTTATGTATTCAGCAAAGGTATTGCCGATATGCGCTTTGTCGGGCTTGGAAACTTCAGCGAGCTGCTGCGCAATCCGGCATTCCAGCTCGCCGTGCGCAACACCGCCATTTTCATGGCGGTTTCCGTACCTGCGCTCACGCTGGGCGCGCTGCTGCTTGCCATGCTGCTTGCAGACGGCGGGCATAAGCTTGTGCGCGGAGCGCTTCTCGCACCGATGATCGTGCCCGTCGCGTCGGCGCTGCTCGGATGGAGCGCCGTTTTCGGCGTAAACGGCATGCTCAATGCGCTGCGTGGGTTGTTTAGCGGCACGCCGAGGGAGTATTTCAGCGACCCGTACGCCCGATGGGTGCTCATCTTTCTGTTCCTTGTCAAAAACCTTGGGTACATGACGATTATACTAGGCGGCGCGATCGCCGCGATTCCAAAAGAGTACCGCGAGGCGTTTTCGCTCGACTCCTCGTCGGGTGTAAAATACACCTTCCGCGTCGTCACTCCCATCATATCCCCCGTGATTTTTTTCGTGATTATCCTGTCGGTCGTCAACTGCTTCCAGGTGTTTCGCGAGGTGTACGGGCTTTACGGCGACCATCCACCGAACAGTCTTTACATGCTGCAAAACTTCATGAACAATAATTTTCTCAAGCTGAATTACAACCGCCTGTGCGCCGCGTCTTTCCTCGTCAGCATGACCCTTGCAGCTTTTATCTTTCTCTATCTTTACGTCCGCCGCAAGCGGGAGCGGGAGGTCGGCGAATGAAAAAGAATTTGATTTTGTGGGTGGTGGCGCTGCTCTGTTTGCTGCCTTTCGCTCTCATGCTCGTCGGCTCGCTGCGCGTGGGCGGCCATGTTTCGCCTGCGCAATACGGCGCCGCGCTGCTGCAAAACCCGCGCTTTTTCCGCGCGTTCTGGAACTCGGTGCTTTATACGGCGGTCATCCTCGCCGTCAATCTGCCGATCAGCCTGCTCGCGGCATATGGCTTTTCGCGCTTCCTCTTTCGCGGGCGCGAGGTGCTGTTTTGGTTGTATATCGTGATGATGCTCATGCCGTTTCAGGCAACCGTTGTGCCGCAGTATCTCACGCTTAAGTGGCTTGGCGTGCTCCGCACACCGTGGGCGGTGGTGCTGCCTAATATGTTTGCGACCTTTGGCACGTTTTTGATGACGCAGTACATGCGCGGCTTTGACCGCGCCCTGTACGAGGCTGCACAGATTGACGGCATGGGCGGCTTCCGTATGTTCACGCGGCTTGTGCTGCCCATCTGCAAGCCTGTGATTTCGGCGCTCGGCGTACTGTCCTTCGTCAACTACTGGTCGCTTGTCGAGCAGCCGACCGTGTTTCTTGAGAAAACGGTGATGCAGCCGCTGTCGCTGCGGCTCGGCAGCCCGGAGTTTGCGCCGTTTGCGTTTGCGGGCGGCGTGCTATTCAGCATCCTGCCGCTGCTGCTCTATTGGTACAGCTACGAGGATTTGCAGGCGGGCATCAGCCTGACGGGCGGGGGCAAGGCGGAGCGCGGCACGCGGCGCTTTTCGCTTGCCTTGCGCTGCTTCGCCGGCTTTCTGTGTGCGATGGCTGTGTTTACATTCGTCACGCAGAAGGTCGCGCCGCTGATGACGCCGAACGTTTCGGTTTACACCGTTTCACGCCGCCCGCCCGTGCTCACCGGCTTCCGCTGCGTCGTACCCGAGGCGTGCGTTCAGCGCGGCGGATCCGGCGGTGTGGTGCGCGCCGTGCTGCCCGATCCGTATGACGGCGTTTCGATGCAGGCGGTTGACCTTAACGTCGAAATCGAGGCGGAGGAGGGCGGCTATGTCGCGATTACCGGAGCGCTGCGCCCCGACATCGTTAGCGTACTCACCGTGCTGGCGGTGCTCGGCGTCGCAGCGCAGGTGTGGCTGCTCGGGCGCTTTGCGCAGCAGCCGCCGCGGCTTGAAGTTCTGTTTGCGCAGACCGTGCCGCACAGCGCGTATGACGCGCTGTCGCGCTTTGAGCCGCAGCGCGAGGATACGTCGCTCATGCTGCTTGGCGACGGCAGAAACATCTTTTTTGCCGACGAAGTGCGCGATTTGCTGCGTCAGGCGGGCGTGGAGGGCTTTTCGCTCAATGATCGCACGCAGGCGCTGCGCCTTGCGCGCCAGAGCGTGGGGCTGTATGTCTTCGCGCTTGAGCTGATCGCGTTTCTGCTGCTTCTGCGGTTTTTAGCGGGCACCGTGCTGCGCACCGCGCGGCTGGGCAAGGCGGAGCTTGCCGATGCGTATCTGGATGAGCTGGTGCGCAGCCGCGCGGAGCCGATTCTGCTTTGGAGCATCGCTTGGATGGCCGCCGCCATTGCCGCCATTGTGCTCGCGCAGCGGCTGCTCTCCTTTTCGCTCTTCGTGCCGGCACAGCTTGTGCCGCCGCGCAGCATTTTGGATGTTTCGTTTTATGCTTCGCTGACGCGCGGTGCGGCGTCACCGTCGGCCTATGAGCAGCTGTACCACACGAGCCTGACATGGCTTTACCGCCTGTGCGCGCTCAACACGGGGCTTGCCGCCGTATGGGGCGCGTGGCTTTGGCGCATGCTGCGAACGTATTTACAGAAAGGGGGCGCGCGCCATGGCGCAGGTAACGGCGAGCAAGCTTTGTAAAACCTACCCGAACGGGGTCAAAGCGGTGCGCGATTTTAACCTTGAGATCGGCGACCGCGAATTTATCGTGCTTGTCGGCCCGTCGGGCTGCGGAAAGTCCACGATGCTGCGCATGATTGCGGGGCTTGAGGATATCACAAGCGGCGAGCTGACGATCGGCGGGCGGCGCGTCAACGGCGTCGCGCCCAAGGATCGCGACGTGGCGATGGTGTTTCAAAACTACGCGCTTTATCCGCATATGACGGTCTATGAAAACATGGCGCTGGGGCTGACGATGCGCCGCATCGATAAAACAGTCATTCGTGAAAAGGTGATGCAGGCGGCAGAGCTGCTCGACATCGTAGACCTGCTTGACCGCAAGCCGGGACAAATGTCGGGCGGACAGCAGCAGCGCGTGGCGCTGGGGCGCGCCATCGTGCGCCAACCGAGCGTGTTTCTGCTCGATGAACCGCTGTCAAACCTTGATGCCAAGTTGCGCAACCAGATGCGCCTCGAAATTATCAAGCTGCACAGGCAGCTGCAAACAACGTTTGTTTACGTTACGCACGACCAGACCGAGGCGATGACGATGGCCGACCGCATCGTCGTTATGGATCAGGGGTACATTCAGCAAATCGGTACGCCGGAGGAGCTTTACCGCCGTCCGCGCAATACGTTTGTGGCAAGCTTTATCGGCGTGCCGAACATCAATTTCATTCCATGCACAGTTGAACGGGAGGACGGGCACGCTTATGCGTGCTTTGCGGGACATAGAGTCGCGCTGCCCGACGCCGCGCCCGCGCTGACTGGAGACGCCGTCCTGGGTGTGCGTCCTGAGGATGTACGGCTGTGCGAGCAACCGTCTGAAATGGAGGCGACGATGGAGCTGACCGAGATGGCGGGCAGCGACAACTATCTACATCTCACGGTCGGTGGTATCAAGCTGGTCGCCAAGTGTTCCTCTCGGCTGCATTTCGGAGAGGGCGAACGAGTAGCCATACAGTTTGCCGAGGAAGGCTTGTTGCTCTTTCCACCGAACCATGAGAGCGTCTAGTAAAAAATATTATCCCCCAAATGCAAAAGACGTGGCAAGAAGAATGCCGTGTCTTTTGTGTATTGTTTTATTCCATATAAACTCGTTGTTACAGGCGGCGCTTAAAAAACCTATTCGGACATACGACCAGTCTTATATCGCTATCGTCATCGCCGTTTTACTGCTCAATAAAGCTATCAAGCGTAGGCAGATTTGAATTGTCGCCGTTTGCCATCGTCGCGATTTTGAGAGGATGATGATTCAATCAATTATTGGGTTATTCAAGGTATTGCTTCGAAAAAAAGGAGATTGACAACCACTTACTCAAAAATTTTTAAATGAAATACTTATTTTTATTAGGTGTAGAGTTACAGTTAAAAGCTATATTTCCAGTGAGATTCGAAGCTTTATAAAATTTTGCATTGCGCAGGAAATTGCTTTACACCTGAGACTAGATTTTCTGGCATGCCCACCATACCTTGATCCGAAGTATCCTGCCGTCTCCTATGATTTGCTGGCCAATGTTATGCTCTACGGGCTTTGATCATCCTAGTCTCAAAGACATAACCTCTACTATTAAAATGGACAAGAAAAACGCCCTGATTTTCAGAGCGTTTTTTTATTAACCTGAACTTAGAGAAATTCTTTTAACTGCTGAATATTGTTTTCTTCAAATTTGAGCAGTTTTTCCATAAGATTGATGATATGCGATTCTGCGTCATTATATTTTTTTAGATTCTTTACCGCATTAATTATGCCCATATTGCTTCCGACAATGAGCATTTCTGAAATGTGCGAGGGTGTTTTATCGGTTAATGTTTGTATATTGATCATCAAATAGGTTTTAATCTGGGCTAGTGCGCCAATCCCTTTCTCATCGTACCCTTTTTCATTGAGCAATTTCTGTGCGGTCTGATGGATTGTTTTGTACTCATTAAACTGAGATTCAAGATGCGTTTTAAATTTCTCATCTTCAACAATGCCTATCAATTGGTTGATTGTGTCCACACCCATTTGTGAATTTTGGTAGATAAAGTTTAATAGCTCGGCATTACCATTCATTTTTTAACACTCCTTTTTAATTATTATTTCCACAATAGCTTAAAGTATCCTGATATTTCAAATTGCTATTAAAGCGCGTTCTACATAAACGGGGGTACTATTATCGTGGCCGCAGCGTAATGCGCTGTCGAGGGCGATAATGTTGGTAACCGCGCCGTCGATTTTCGTGGCGGAATTTTCCTTGTCGGCCTGGGTTCTCTGCAGGGTTGGTACAGATATAGATATTGTCCATTATCCACTTTAAAACCAGGTGGACCTTGTGAGCGATTTTCGCTCCAGCTTCTGATTCATGAGTGCTTTAGTCGACGGGAACATATCTTTGAAATTCTGTCCAAAAGGTACGATCGTGAAGTCCAAGCTACTGTTATCGATAGCCCAATGACTTGTTCCCCGAAAACGAGTCCAGTTGAATGTAGAGAAAAGCCATGGTAAAATACGACAAAAGGAAGTTGATACTGTACTCAAAGGGGTAACTTCGCTTTTTAAGCCGAGTTTGCTGCTGCAAAAGAATGAGTTTGTGCTGGAAATCAATTAATTTCATAATGCCCTTTATAACGCCCTTTCAAAAAATAGCAGCTGTTGCTTAAATCTTGTAACAAATCGTAAAAAAGAGGGAAAGTATGAAATCGATTAGGAGCAGATTAGTACTGATATTCACCTCGGTGATCCTTTCCCTATTATTGGGGTTAGGCGGACTATTTATTTTAAAAGTTACGAGGGATATTACGCAAGATACCCGTCAAGATTTGATGGACATGGCGCAGCAGGAAGCGCAGTATATTCATGCAAAGGTAACTGAGCGGTTTACCTACATCGGCGCACTTGCTCATAACCCGATTCTGACGGATGAAAGCATGACATTTGAAGAGAAAACCGCCTTTTTTGAAGCGGAAGCCAGGAGAGCGGGCTATCTGGATTTCGCGTTCGCCGATAAAGACGGCAACGCCGTTGTGTTTAATGCCGAGCAAGAAGCGGTGGATATCGGTTCCTGCGATTATTTTCAAACAGCGCTCAGTGGTCAGCCAGCGGTTTCGGATTTAATTGTCAACAGCAACACCGGGGAGCTGTCACTTATTTTCGTCGCCCCTGTTTATCAACAGGGGAAAGTGATTGGCGTCATCTACGGAAAAAGAAACGGCGAGATGCTGAGCGACATCATAAGCATGGTCAATTACATGCAAACGGGATATGCATATATGGTCAACCACCAAGGGGTTACAGTGGCGCATAAAAACCTTGACCTGGTCTTAGCCAGGGATAATGATATCGACAACATGAAAACCGACGAGTCCTTGCACGAGCTTGGAGAGCTTACCAAGCGCATGATTACCCGAACGGTTGGCAGCGGTACATATACTTATAACGGAGTCAAGAAAATTGTAGGCTATGCGCCGATTGCGGATACCAAATGGATCGTGGCTTACGGACTTGAGGAAACAGAGGCCCTTCATAGTGTGCGCACACTTGGAAAAATGCTTTGGATATTTGTTCTCACCGCAGGTATGATGGGAGCGGTGCTCACATATATCATAAGCGCCCGCATTTCCGAGCCGTTGATCAGGATATGTAAAGAATTGAAGTATTACTTCAATGATACATCCATTTCTTTACCGCAGAAGTATTTAGACAGACGGGATGAAATCGGCGTTCTGTCTCAGGGAATTACGCTTATGCTGAATCATATTTCAAACCATATCTTTAATCTTGAGGAAAAGAATCGAGAGTTGCTTTACGCAAAAGAAGTAATCAGCTCGGAGAGGTTATTGTTTGAAACTACACTTCATTCTCTGGGAGATGGCGTCATATCCGCGGATCGCGATGGCAATGTGCAAATTATGAATGAAGTAGCGGAAAAGTTAACCGGTTGGAGGCGCGACGATGCATACGGCCTGCCGTTTGAGACAGTTTTTGAAATTGTGAACGAATTTACGCGTGAAAAATGTCCCAGTCCAATCAAGCGGACATTTGAAAACGGCAAAATCAACAAGCTTGATGAGCATACCTTATTAATCAGCAAACATG
>MEFT01000133.1:4936-6479 GCA_001725215.1 Clostridium sp. SCN 57-10 | reverse complement strand
TCGCGGGCGGAACGGGCAGCGCGTCCGATCAGGAGGACATCCCCGCCTTTTTACCCGACCGATTTGAAGCGGGCACGATGAACCTGCCCGGCATTCTCGGTTTGCGCGCCGCGCTCGATTATGTCGTTCCGCGCATGGAAGAAATCTGTACCCAAGAGCTAGCCATCACCGAACGCTTTTTGCAACGTGCCGCGGCGCTGCCCAATGCCCGCATCGTCGGTCTGCCTGGCATAGCAGACAGATCTGCTATCGTCTCGCTTGATTTTGACGGGCGTGACAATGCCGAAATCGCGTTTACGCTTGATGCGGAATACGGCATCATGACGCGTTGCGGCATGCACTGCGCTCCGCGCGCGCATAAAACCCTCGGCACCCAGCAACACCATCGAAGAGGTTGACCGCTGCATCGATGCGCTGCGCGCGCTTTTGCAATAAGAAAAGCCGCCCCGAAGGGCGGCCTTTACGGAGCAATATATACGCTTAAGATTTCTGCTACCGTACGATGACGTCCACGTCCGCTTTTGCCATCATTCTTCCGACGACGGCGGCGCAAAGCGTTTTCCCCTCCAGCTCACGCAGCAGCGGAACGGCGCGCTCCTCGGGCAGCGCAATGAGAAGCCCGCCTGAGGTCTGCGGGTCGAATAGCGCGTCGGCCACCTCCTGCGCCACCTGCGCGCCCACGCGTACCTTTCCTTCTAAAAACTGCATGTTGCGGTAGGCCCCGGCAGGAATGATACCGTCGCGCGCCAACGCAAGTGCTTTCCCGATGATCGGCACATCTTTGGAATAAAGCTCCGCCGTCAGCCTGCTGCCGCCCGCCATTTCCTGAACATGCCCCAAAAAGCCAAAACCCGTAATATCGGTGCAGGCATGGGGGTGAAACGGCATCATCGTTTCCTGCGCAGCACGGTTCAGCTCTGACATGATGGCAACCATCGTGCGGTAATGCTCTTCTTCAAGCAGATCGGCCATGGCCGCCGTTGACAAAATACCCGTGCCGATCGGTTTGGTCAGTACCAAAAGGTCGCCCTCACGCGCCGTAGAGTTTGCCAAAATATCTTTCGGTTGTGCAAATCCGGTGACGCACAAGCCGTATTTCGGCTCGTTGTCCTCAATGGTATGCCCGCCCGCAATGATGGCGCCCGCTTCTTTCACCTTGCTGTATCCGCCCTCAAGCATCTCTTTGATGATATCAAGCGAAAGGCAGGACGGAAAACACATAAGGTTCATCGCCAAGCGCGGCACGCCGCCCATCGCATAAACATCGCTGATGGAGTTGGCCGCCGCAATCTGCCCGAACGTATACGGATCATCGACGACAGGCGGGAAAAAGTCCACCGTTTGTATCATCGCAAGCTCATCGCTCAATCGATATACCGCGGCGTCGTCGCTTGTGTCAAAGCCAACCATCAGATTCGCATCCTGAAATTTCGGCAGTCCGGATAAAATATCACTTAGGACCCCCGGCCCTATTTTGGCGCCTCATCCACCGCTTGTCGCCATCTGCGTCAGCCGTTTTTTCTCTGCCACAAAGCCACCCCCT
>MEFT01000133.1:0-4903 GCA_001725215.1 Clostridium sp. SCN 57-10 | reverse complement strand
CTTTCGATTCACTGTTCCTAGAGTAACGCAAAACGTGTCGTAATGCAAGACTGTATTGGAGGATTATCATGCATCTCAAACAAATCGAAGCTTTTGTCTACATCATCAAATACCGCAGCTTTTCCAAGGCCGCAGACGCTATTTTCCTGTCTCAGCCTACCGTCAGTGTGCACATCCGCTCGCTGGAAGAAGAGCTGGGCGTCAAGCTTCTCGTGCGCTCTACCAAAGAAGTTTACCCCTCCGAAGCGGGCAAAATTTTCTACGAATACGCGCTGGAGATTTTGAATCTATGCAACCGCGCACTGCTTGAAATCAAAAGCTACTCGACCGAGGTGCGCGGCACGCTTGACATCGCCGCATCCACCGTTCCGTCTCAATACATCCTACCTGAAATTTTGCCCTCTCTTACACAGCGTTATCCCAACGTGTTTTTCTCCATTAAGCAGTATGACAGCGGAGAAGTCATCCGCCGCATTCTGAATATGGACTCCGAAATCGGCATTACGGGCACTGCGGTAGAAAAGAGCAACTGCGTTTTCGAACCGTTTTTGCAGGACAGGCTGGTCGTCATTACACCCAACAATGAAAAATATCGCTCGATGAACGGAAAGCTGCCGCCCGAAGTACTCAAAACCCTGCCCTATATTTCGCGCGAACTTGGATCGGGCACGCGCAAAGAGGCCGACACATTTTTAAATAGTATCGGCGTTGACCCCAAGACGCTGACCATTGCGGCGCAGCTGCAAAGCACAGAGGCCATCAAACAAGCGGTGAAAAACGGGCTGGGCTTTGCGATTGTGTCTAAAATTGCGGTGGAGGATTATGTTGACTTTGGCTCCCTGCTGGCGTTCGACTACGATTCCGCTGCCCTCGACCGCAACTTCTATTTTGTCTATCACAAAAACCGTCCGCTTTCGCCGACGGCAGAAGTGCTGATCAGCTTTATCAAGAGTTTCTATCAAAAACGCCCCGGAGTACGCCGATAATCAATGCCCCGCCCGCATCCCGACAGGGAAGCAGACGGGGCATTCGTTTCTCGGTTATTTCTGATAGTATCCGATGATGGCCTGCGTGCCTTTTTCGCCCTTGCCCTCTGCCTCCAGCTCAAGATACATGGCGCACACGTCGCGCAAGATATTGAGATGCAGACCCGCCCGTTCGGCCTCGGCAGTTGCGATTTGCATATCCTTGATGAAGTGTTTGATAAAAAAGCCGGGCGCATCGTCGCCGCATGCCATTTTCGGCCCGAGGTTTTGCAGCTGCCACGAGCCTGCGGCGCCGCCGCCGATCGTTTCAAGCATGCGGCCAACGTTCACGCCCACCGCCTTGGCATAGGCCACCGCCTCGCACACGCCTGATACGGCACCCGCAATAGCGATCTGGTTTGCCATTTTGACATGCTGACCGCTGCCCGCAGGACCTTCGTGAATGACGCTCTTGCCCATCGCGGCAAACAGCGCAGCGCATGCATCAAAGTCATCCTTTTCGCCGCCGACCATAATGGCAAGCGTGCCCTTCTGCGCACCGATGTCGCCTCCCGAAACCGGTGCGTCAAGCGCGTGCAGGCCGCGTGCTCTCGCCTCCTCGTCAATGCGCCGCGAGAGCTGCGGACTTGTCGTCGTCATATCGATCAGATAAGTGCCGCGGTCGGCATGGCACAAGATGCCGCCTTCGCCGAAGTAAACCTGCTCGACATCCTGCGGGTAACCGACGATGGTAATCAAGGCGTCACGCCCCGCCGCGCACTGCGCCACGCTATCGCACCAAATGGCGCCTTCCGCAATCAGCTCAAGCGCCTTTTCTTTGGTGCGGCTATAAATGTAAAGCTCGAAACCTTGCTTCATTAAATTGCGCACCATGGACTTACCCATGACGCCCGTTCCGATGAATCCTACTGTTTTCACATCACTGCCCCCTTTTTCTCTATCATAGCACAAAAAATAAACATCGCACACCAAAAATCCGTAAAAAAGATCTCCCGCATGGCTGAACCATGCGGGAGATCTTTTTAATGTTGCAATGTTTGCCGATTAGTCTTTGAGCATCTCGCGATACTTTTCAAGCTCAGGAGCGTTGCCCATGACAAAATGATCCGGCTCGATCTCAACCCATTCGGGCTTGTGCGTCGTATAGTCATGCACAGAGGGATCGTAAATCTCAAGCTCTTTGACCTTCTCCGAAATAGGATCGGGCATCGGAATGGCCGAAAGCAGCGCACGCGTATAGGGGTGCAGCGGGTGCGCAAACAGCTTTTCGGTTTCGGCAAGCTCAACGATAACGCCCTTATGGATAACCGCGATACGATCGCTAATGAATCGCATGACCGAAAGGTCGTGTGCGATAAACAGATAGGTCAGCTCGCGCTCCTTCTGCAGGGCAGACAGCAGGTTAAGCACCTGCGCACGAATCGACACGTCAAGCGCGGAAATCGGCTCGTCGGCGATGACAAACTTCGGCTCCATGATCAGCGAACGGGCAATGCCGATACGCTGACGCTGTCCGCCCGAAAACTCGTGCGGGAAGCGGCTTGCAAATTCAGGCAGCAGGCCGACCTCGCTCAGCGCCTTAGAAACCTTCGCCTTGCGGTCTTCCTCGCTCAAGCCCTTCTGCACGTTAAGCAGACCTTCGGATACGATGTAGTCTACCTTGGCGCGCTCGTTCAGCGAAGCCATGGGATCCTGGAAGATCATCTGAATCTGCTGCGTGACCTTTTTATCCAGATCACGCGGGATTTTTCCGTTGATCTTCTCGCCGTTGAAAATGATATCGCCGCCCGAAGTGGGGTTGATGCGGATAATCGCGCGTCCGATTGTCGTCTTGCCCGAGCCGGACTCGCCGACCAGGCCAAACGTTTCGCCCTTGTAAATGTCAAAGCTTACGCCTTTGACGGCGACAAATTTACTGCGTTTCGAGCCGAAGGTGACCTCGAGATCGCGAACGCTGAGCAGTACTTCTCTCTCAGTCATGGCGGATGCCCCTTTCCTCGCCGATCTTGCGAATGTTTTTGATGTGCTCGGGCGGCTCCACCTTGGGCGCACGGGGATCGAGCAGCCATGTGCGCGCCTTATGCGTCGGGCTGACGTCAAAATACGGCGGGCGGTGCTCAAAGTCGATCTTAAGCGCACGGGGGTTACGCGCCGCGAACGCGTCGCCGCGTACCTTGTTGAACAGGTTCGGCGGGGTTCCTTTGATGGAGTAAAGGTCTTCGCCCTTTACGCCAAGCTGCGGCAACGAAGAAAGCAGCGCCCAGGTATAAGGATGCTGCGGGGAATAAAACACCTCGTCGCATGTGCCGATTTCCACGATATCGCCCGCGTACATAACAGCGATACGGTCAGCGACGTTTGCGACAACACCGAGGTCGTGCGTGATATAAATCGTGGTCAGGCTGTACTTGGCCTGCAGCTTCTTGATCAGATCGAGAATCTGCGCCTGAATGGTCACGTCGAGCGCCGTGGTCGGCTCGTCGCAGATGAGAATCTCGGGGTTACAGGCCATCGCGATCGCGATGACGACGCGCTGGCGCATACCGCCCGAAAACTCGTGCGGATACTGTTTATAGCGGCGCTCCGGTTCTGTGATGCCGACATCGGACAAGATTTCAACGGCCTTCGCCCTTGCGGCCGAGCCGTGCAGGTTCTGATGAAGCTTAAGCGCTTCTTCAATCTGCCAGCCGATGGTTTTCAGCGGGTTGAGCGACGTCATCGGATCCTGCATGACCATGGCGATGTGCTTACCGCGGATTTTCGTCCATGCTTTTTCGCCCTTGAGCTTGGATAGATCTTCGCCGTTGTAGATGATAGATCCCGAATCGACCCAGCCGTTTTTATCAAGCAGGCCGATAAAGTTCTTTGTGAGAACGCTTTTACCCGAGCCAGACTCGCCAACAATGGCAAGGCTTTCGCCCCGATAAAGGTCCATCGATATGCCGCGGATCGCATGAAGCACCTTGCCGCGCAGGCTGAACTTGACGTTCAGGTCGCGGACGGAGAGCACAACATCCTGTTTCATTCTTCCGTCCCTCCCTTACACATGGTTTCTAGGATCGGCAGCATCTGCAAATGCATTACCGACCAGATAGAAACAAATCGTGATAATCGACAGCACGATGGCGGGAACCGCAAGCTGATAGCGAAGCTGCGGCACCATCATCAGCTGGCGGCCCTTGTTGACAAGGTTGCCGAGCGACGGTGTGTCGATGGGAAGGCCGAGGCCGATATAGGTGAGGAATACCTCAGAGCCAATGGCACCGGGAACGGCAAGCGCCATGCGCAGCATGATGACCGAAACCATCTGCGGCAGCAGGTTTTTCGAAATGATGCGGCTTGTCGGCGTTCCAAGGCAGCGCGATGCAAGGTTAAAGTCGCGGTCGCGGATCATAAGCACCTGGTTGCGGATGAAGCGCGCAAGGCCGATCCACGTCGTAATGCTCATCGCCACGATGATCGTCGCCACGCTTGGCTTCATGATATAAGCGGCAAGCACGAGGATAATCGTCGTCGGAATGTTGTTAAGCACGTTGTACAGCTCGGTAAAGAAGAAGTCGAGCTTGCGCACATAGCCCCACAGCATGCCGATCAGAATACCGACGACGGCTTCGATGAGGGCGACAGTAAAGCCGATAAACAACGAGGTTGCAGTACCGGACCAGATGTTTGCCCACAGATCCTGACCGATGTTGTTGGTGCCAAACCAGTGCACGCTGTTGGGCGCCTGGTTGACATTGCTCATGTCATTGAGCTTCGGATCAAACTGTCCGGGCAAATACGGCTGAACAAAGGTAAAGGCGAGCAGCAAAAACAGCACGAGCAGCATCGCGACGGCAAGCTTGTTCTTAAAGAACATACGCACCGTAGCGCCCCAATAGGAATAGTTTGAATATCCTGTTTTCTCGGCGGCGGAC
>MEFT01000132.1 GCA_001725215.1 Clostridium sp. SCN 57-10 | reverse complement strand
ATGCCGCCGCCCTGCCCGCGCCGCAAGAGGTGCTCGATCATGCCGGGCTTTATCTGACGCAAAACTGCGTGCTGCGTCTGCGCATCGCAGGCGCGACGGCCGACATTATGCGCGTGCGCCCGTCGGGCGGCGAGATTTGCTTCCATGGCGACCTGCGGTGGGATGGTGGTGCGTTCGTCTCCGAAACGGGGCAGCGATTTTTCTTTGAGGAACATGACGGCAACCGCTATCTGCTGACCACACTGCGCGGCCCGTCGCTGCCGTTTGCCATGCAGGTGCGCCCCACCGCCGTGCCACCCGCCGCCTGGACAGCGCGCATCGGCAAGCGATATGTCGTCTGGGGCGTGCGAGCACACGACATCGTGGTGCGCGATATTATGTCGGGCTTCACGCTGCACGCGCAGAAAGATTGCGAAGGGCTTTTCGTGCTTTCCTTTGCCTGCCGCAGCGACAGCGGCGTTTACAGCTGCTTTGACGGCGCGGTGCACGCCGCGAGCGACGACACGGGTGCAAGCTTTACCGATACGCCGAGCAATCCGGGGCGCGACGCGCTGAACCCCCGCTTCTTCACGCAGGACGGCGCGGAATATTGCGACGTCGCATCCTACCGCTACCGGGACGCGCAGTCCCTGCCCGTTTACACGCCGGACGCGGGTTTCCCGCAGCGCGGCGAAACAGCGGTTTATCGCTTTGAGGGCGCGCTTGACGCGCTGCCCTCCATGCCGGAGGGGCGGCGTATCATGGTGCTCGACGGCGATATGGTGGCGCAGTACGATAGCCTGTTTGACGCCAACTACACCCCCGTGACAAACGGGTTCATCCTGCTCATTTAACGTAAAATCCGCTTATCCGCCTATATGAGAATCAACATTCCTCGAAAAAGGCAGCAACTCGCAGCAATAACAAAACGGTGAGGATTTTCCTCACCGTTTTTGCTTTAAGTATATTTGTCGGCATTTTATCGCAGCGCAAAATCGGCGCTTTCAAACAATGCCGCCATGCGGCACAGGCAGAACGGATGCCCCGCGGGGTCAAACATAACTGTCCAGCCATCGGAAAACTGCTCGCCTGCAACGGTTGCACCGCACTCGACGGCGTACCGAACCGCCTGCTCCACGTCGCTTACCGCGAAGTCGATATGCGCCATCTGCTGCTGCGCGCCCGGCTGCTCGGGCCATACGGGAGGCACATAGTCCTCATTCTTTTGAAACGTGATGCCGGGATACGCCCCCTGCTTTGCGCCCGGCGCGCCAACGCAGACGTACTCCTCGTCTTGATACGATATTTCCCACCGGAGCAGCGCCGCATAGAATTTCGCCAGCTCGTAAGGGTCTTTGCAGTCGAGCGTCATCCCGTACATTTTAATGTTCAGTTCATTCCCCATAACACGAGTACCTCCGATATCATCCGCTTCATTCAAGTATATTCTTCGGGTACCGCCCCATATGGGGCGGTACTTTTATGTTCGCCAGTGCATCGCGCAACTATTAAATCATTTCGATGTAAAGCACACCCGGAATACGCGAAAAAACGTCATACGCCTGCTGCTGCGTCAGCTCGGGCGGAAGCTTAAGCGCGAAGACCACACCCGGTTTGCCTCCGTTTCCCGCCGCGCCCATATGCTCCAAATTGCTGATCGAGATATGTCTGGAGCGTGCTTCGATCAAAAAATCTGTGATGCGGTCGCTGTTTTCAAACATTACATAAAAGCTTACGCGGTGGCTTGCCGCAAGCAGTTTGCCCTGCAGACGCTCGCCGTAATGCACCACGCAAAACAGTACGCCGCAGGAAAGCAGCGCAACGGTATAATAGCCCGCGCCGATGGCAAGCCCCATACAGGCCGACGCCCACAGTCCCGCCGCCGTCGTCAACCCCTTGATTTCATGATATCCCGTAACAATGATGGCGCCCGCTCCGATAAAGCCGATGCCGCTGACGACCTGCGCCCCCATGCGCGAGGGATCCCCGCCGCCATTTGCCAGCGCGACGCCCGTCATCATGACGACGGCCGCGCCGAGGCAGACCATGCTGTATGTCCGAATGCCGGCCGCGCGCCGTTTGTAGGTGCGCTCAAGACCGAGCACGCCGCCGCACAAAACCGCCATCAGCAGCTTGACAGCGACGGGCAAAAGCGCAATATTGCCCATGCCGATCGCAGAAAAAAAAGACTCCATTGCCACACTCCCCGCCTCGTGATAAAGCGGCCGCAGCCGCGCCTGCTCATAGTTTACACGAGGCGGGCACAAAAGTCTACGCGCACGCTGTAGAAATGCGCCGTGCGATTCTTTTTTCTCTTATTCGGCCGAGGCGCACGCATACTTCGGCTGCTTGCTTTTTTTATGCAGATACATTAAGCTGTCTGCTTGGTCGAGAATCGATTCCGCGCTGCAGTCGGGCGTTGTCCAAAACAGCTTGGCGCCGAGGCTGCAGGTGATTTGATACGGCTTGTCCGACGTTCGGTTATACATTTCAATCGCCTGCTCGATTTTTCTTGCCACCGCATCGAGCCCCTCTTGCCCGTCCACGCGTGCGAGTATGCCGAATTCGTCCCCACCCAGCCGCGCCACTACGTCGGTTTTGCGCATGGTGCGCTTCAGTGTAGCGGTCAGCGCCTGCAGAGCCTCGTCTCCCTCTCGGTGCCCAAACTGATCGTTGATTGTCTTGAAGTTATCGATGTCCATATAAATCATGCCGAACGGTTCTCCCCGGTTGCTTTGCAGCAGTCGAGACAGTCGATGCTCAAACGGGCCCTTTGTCCACGCGCCGGTCAGCGTATCCGTGCGAAGGATCTGCTCCTGCAGATAGGCGTTGAGGATGATAAGCGCGCAGGCAGCCGTTGCCCAGATGGAGGGGCGGCCGAAAATACTACGCGCCGCCATTCCCGCAAGCGGAAGCAGAGGAACCGCCATAAGCATGCCGAAGCCACCCTTGGGCAGCATATCTCGCTGACGAAGCAAACGGAATGCCCCGGCCAGAAGATAGCCTGCCGTCGTGGCTACATACAGCGAAAACAGCGGCCCTTTGCGCCACACGCCGTTTTCCACCGAAAACAAACATCCCCCTAATGGTGACAACGCCGCCACCGCACCGTTTAGCGCGGCGGGAATCCAATGCGCAGGTTTGATCTCTGCCGCATGCTTTTCAAAGCAGATTGCATCACAGAACAAAAACCAACAGCACGAGAGCACCGGGGGCGCCGCAAATAGCGGCACATAGGCAAGCGTGAGCGCAAGCTGCTTGCTCGCATGCGGCTCTTTTGCGAAAAGCAAGAGGCTCGTCTCAAGTAAAAGCATCAAGAGTACCGTAAGTCCGGCGCAGTGATACATCCACTTAATATAAGACCACCTCTGCAGCCGATGCCGGGCGACAAGCATCGTCACCCCGAGCAGCATGGCGCTCATCACGTTCACTTCGATTTTCAAAAACACTTCCATCAGAAGATACTCCATTCGTCGAGCCCGCGCGGCTGTCTTGCCATTCTGCCTCCCGTATCCGCCGAAAGAGATACGGGGCGCCGCAGCGCAGCCAGGTCTTCTTCCCATGTCTGCCATCAATTCCACAATTCGGAATTACCATTATTTCTATCATAAAGTGACATCACATAACTGTCAAGTGAATGCATATAAAAACCAACAAATATCATACCATAAGCGTATACAAGTCAGGGGAGGCAATAATATGGCAACCAACAAGCGCGTATTTACGCTTCGTTTGGAGGATGATGTCTTCGATAAAATCGGAATCCTTGCGACAACCGAGCATCGTTCCATGACGAACTACATCGAATACGTCCTGCTTAAGCACATTTCGGAAATCGAACGAGAGTGCGGCAGAATCAGGCCGGCCGAACCGCCCGAGGACTAGGCCATCCGTCTGCCGCGTTTTCATGTTTTTCCTTTTTTGCTTGCTTCTACGGCGTGTCCGGCATAGAATAGATCCAGCCGACATCTGAGAAACCGTCAACAAGGGGGAAGATTATGGGGGACAAGCCGTATTACCTAGCGTATGAGCATCGTTATCAAAAGGCACACGAGGCGGGCATCGAGTGGTGGGGGCATACCCCCGAAGACAACGTGCTCGCCGCCGCGCTGACCGAATGGGTAGACAACCACGGGCTGCGAGGCAAGAAGGTCATTGAGTTTGCGTGCGGAGAGGGAGCTGCCGGCATCATTCTCGCGCGGCTCGGCTGCGTTTATCACGGAATCGACATCGCGCCTTCCGCCGTGGAGAAGACGCGCGCGCGGCTTGCGCCCTATCACAATGCTTCCGTCTCCCTGCTTGACATGACGCGCCAGTGCGTATCCGGCACCTTTGACGCTGCGCTCGACATGATGGGGTTTCACATGCTCATTCTTGACGCCGACCGCGCGGCATACCTGCGCAATGCGTTTGCCTGTCTCCGCAGCGGGGCGCCCATGCTGTTTTTCCGCGAGTCTTATCGTGAAGACGCGAGCGACGCGCACGTCGAAACGATGGAACAGTGGGTCGCCATGACGGGCCAAGACTACGTAACGCCCATGGCGCGCACAGGGCAGACGCGCACCGGACAAGAGGTCGAGCTGAGCATCCCGCTGATACCCGCCCGTGCGCGTTCCAAAAGCGGGTACGAGCACGAGCTGGCGAACGCAGGCTTTGCCTTTGACGAAGGGGGATCGAACTCCCCCTTCGCGCCACCGCGAAAGCGGCGGCTTACCCCCTCGTTTCGCCGATTTCTTGAGAGAAATCGGCAGGTCAGGGTGTTTTTTTGCCACACATGTCACCGACAAAACAAGATGGATTAAGCCCTTCGGGCTTTTTTGACAAACAAAACGCCTTTCATACGAAAGGCGTT
This sequence comes from Clostridium sp. SCN 57-10, assembly GCA_001725215.1. Taxonomy (GTDB): domain Bacteria; phylum Bacillota; class Clostridia; order Oscillospirales; family Butyricicoccaceae; genus SCN-57-10. The sequence goes on along the minus strand of MEFT01000132.1, from coordinate 4,724 downwards.
TTGCCGTTTTCATGCAGTTTTGTGCGTGCCGCAAAGACACACGCTATATCCGCCTTAGTGGTTTGGTTTCTTATATTCCTCGCGAGTGGCCGCAGGCACCAGGCTGCCGCCCGTGCCCCATGCGATATGCGTCGCACGCTCCATCTTGTCGTTCAGCGCATGGCGGGTGAGATACTGCTTGGTCTCCTCATAGCGGCGCAGCCCCATCGGGCCTTCAAATGAAGCGCACGCGCTCGGCTCCAGAAAAATCCGCTCGGTGTCAAGCAGCGCGCGCATATAGTCGTACAGCTTGCCGTCCGCCACGGTGAAAATGCCGCTCAGCAGCGGCTCCATCACGCTTCCGATGAACTTGGACGGTCTGCCTACGGCAAGTCCGTCCGCGTCGGTAAGTCCCGTCAGGCCGATGTCCTTCACCGCGATTTCATCATGCTTGCCGCTTGCCATGCCGAGCAGCATACAGGGCGCCTGCGTCGGCTCGACGAAAAAGCAGTGCACATGCTCGCCATACAGCTCGTGCAGTCCAAACGTCACGCCGCCGGGCGCGCCGCCGACGCCGCACGGGATATACACAAAAAGCGGATGCTCCGCATCGACGATAATCTTCTGCTCCGCAAGCTGCGCCGCAAGCCGCCGCGCCGCGACGGCGTACCCCAAAAACAGATCCTTGGAGTTTTCGTCGTCGACAAAATAGCTTTTGGGGTCGCGGTCAGACAGCGCGCGCCCGTGCTTCACCGCTTCGCTGTAGTCCGACTGATATTCCATCACGGTCACGCCGTGCGAGCGCAGTAGGTCTTTTTTCCACTGCTTCGCGTCGGCCGACATATGAATGATGACCTGATAGCCGATGGCCGCGCTGACGATGCCGATGCTCAAACCGAGGTTGCCCGTCGAGCCGACCTGAATGGTATACTCGCGGAAAAAGCTGCGGCATTCTTCCGAGGCAAGCTTTGCGTAATCATCGGTCTCGGTGAGAAATCCCTGCGCAAGCGCCAGCTTTTCCGTGTGCTTGAGCACCTCGTAAATGCCGCCGCGCGCCTTGACCGACCCTGCGATGGCAAGCGCGTTATCCTGCTTGAGCAGCAGCGTCCCGCCAAGCGGGAAGCCCAAATCGTGCTCCATTGCATTTTGCATATGGGGAATGGGCGTGAGGGGTGACTCAATGATGCCGTGCGTTACTTTTGTTTCAGGGAAGCAGCGCTCGATGAAGGGCGCAAACCGCAAAAGGCGCGCCTCCGCGTCGTCGATATCCGCCGACGATACGGCGGGCTCCTGCCCCGTATGCGTTCCCTTTTTGGGGTTCAGCCAAACCAGTTCCTCCGGCTTTGCCAGTCTGTCTATGAGCTGCCGTGTGTACTCCGCTTGCATGTTCCTCTTCCTCTCCGATAATGCTTGTCTGTCGTCAACAAAAATATAGCATATGTGGCGGTGCTTGGCAAATGATTTGGTGCATTTTCGCCTGCACATTGGAAAACGGACATAATAAAAGGCTCATGTCTCCATGAGCCTTTTTCTGATACTATTCTATTAGTCTGGGCATGTCAAAACATAGTATTCTGAACGCTCGGACGCTTTGCGCAAGCAATCATACAATCTGGCAACTATAAATCTACTAAATCTGCTAAACATATTATGCCTAATTGAGATGATTATACGCTGGTTTTCTGGAAATTGCAACGGCTTTTTATATTTTCAGCCAATCGGCGTTCGGCTTGACGATTCTGCGCGAGTTGACGTATGCCCAATCGATGGTGAGTATGGTTTTACCAATATAATTGTGATTCGACTTGTCAACGACGAGCGCAAGATCTGCTTCTTCCTTGCCCCTTAAAAAGAGCGGCAGCAGCAACTGAATTTTCGAAACTCCAGTGCCTTTGTCGGTGTAAAACTGCGGGATCGCAAGCTTATAGTTGCGTTTGGTCTTTTCTACAATCTTGCGAATCGCGCTTTCGAGCAGCGCGTGGATGATGAACTTGTCGCTCAGGCCGATTTCCACAAAGCGATCGAAGTTGTCGTCGATGATATGGTCGTAGTCAATATAGATCTCCATTTTCTTATCGAAAATGAAATCGGCGGGGTTCGTAAAATAGTCGGCGATATCGGGAAGCTCGGAAAAAAGCTGCATTTCCTTGTCCGTGCGCTGCTTAAAGCCGTTTAAATACCAGTCCTGCCCGGGGCGCGCATAGGGGCTTGTGTTTTTTTCAAACAACGCATAGATATCGTTGCCGTTTACCGTTTGCAGGCCGGTGTTGAAGCACATCAGCGCCCCGTCCTCCGAAACGGAAACCTTCCCCTCCTGCTTCACCCTGTCATAGGTGTAAAACAGATAATTTTTCAAAATCTGATTCTGCTCCGTGCCCGCGCTCGTGTAGCTCCATTGCTCGGGCTGGGCAAAACGCGCCAAAAACTGCAGCTTCTTTGCAAAGTTTTCGGGCGAGCCCATGTATGCATCGGAAAGCAATAACAGCTCCGGTCTGTATGAGTCCATGCCGTCCATCGATTCATCTCCTTACAGGTTGGTCATATCCTATGAGGATTCTGCCATATGTTCATTATTATAACACAGGCACGAGGGAGGCGAAAAGAGCGTTTGTGATATTTCCGGCAAAGACGCGCAATATATTGACAGCAAGGAGGCGAACTGCTATCATTCAGCTAACGAATATTCGTTAGCTTTGGAGGTGCCGAGTTGAACAAAAAGCAGGAGATCCTCGCCGCAGCATTCGATCTGTTTTGTGAGAGGGGATATCAGCTTTCCATGTCGGAGCTGGCCGGCGCAGTGGGCATCAAAACTCCCTCGCTTTACAGCCACTTTTCCGGCAAAGATGAGATTGTTGAGCAGATGATTCGCGAAGAGGTTTTCCGGTATTTTGAGCGGCTGGACGAAAAAATGCGCGGCGCAGAGCACATGCGCTGCGCCGACGCGATGAAAAGCTTTTTTTTCTTTGCCATACAGTATTTCAGCGAATACAAGCGTCTGCGTTTTTGGCGAACCATTCCCCTTATCTCAAACGAACCGCTTCGTGAAAAATGCGCCCTGCTCATTGCGGAAAACGACAGGGTCTACAACGAGCGGATGCGGCAGTGCTTTCTAAAGGGCGTGAAAAACGGAGAGCTTCGGCCCGAAGCGTCGGACGGCGCGCTCTATCTGTATCTTGCGATGATTCAGGGAGTACTGGACGGCATGCTGCTCTTCCCCAAAAACGGGGGCGAACGCACGCTTGCAGCAAGCGTGTTTGATGCCTATTGGTCTGGTGTGCGCATGCCGCCGGAGGAGTGTGATTTCGCGTGAACATCGGATATGCGTGCCTTGCGATTGCCGTGCCGGGCACTGCCCTGAAAAGCTGCACGCTGAAAAACGCCGATACCGACCGGCTGCTTTCCCTCATCGCGTCCAACCTCGATGCGCTTGAGAAGCTCATCGACTATAACGCCCGCAGCGGCATCAAGCTGTTTCGCATTTCGTCAGACCTCATTCCGTTCGGGTCGAGTGCGGCGTTCCGCCTGCCGTGGCAGAGTATTTACGCGCAAAAGCTTTCGGACATCGGCCGACGCATCGCGCATGCTGGCATGCGCGTTTCGATGCACCCCGGGCAGTATACGGTGCTCAACTCTCCGGACGATTCCGTGGCAGAGCGTGCCGTGGACGATCTTCGCTACCACGCGTCGGTGCTCGACAGCCTGGGGCTTGGATGCGAGCACAAAATCATCCTCCACCTGGGCGGCGTTTACGGCGACAAAAAGGCGGCGCAGCGCCGCTTCCTCTCGCGCTATGCCACGCTTGAACCCGCCATTCAAAGCCGCCTCGTGCTCGAAAACGACGATAAACTGTTTCACATCGTCGACGTGCTTGACACAGCGGCGACGGGCGGCATCCCCGTCGTTTACGATACGCTGCACAACGCCGTCAATCCCGCGGATGCGCGCCGCTCCGACCTTGACTGGATCAAGCTTTGCCGCGCGACGTGGACGGAACGCGACGGCGCACCCAAAATTCACTATTCTCAGCAGGCTCCGCAAAAAAAGCCGGGCGCGCATTCCAATTCGATCGGCATTGACGCGTTTCTCGCGTTTTACGGCCAGCTTTCGGACATCGACATCGACATCATGCTTGAGGTCAAAGATAAAAATCTGTCGGCCCTCAAATGCATGCATTGCGTGTCAAACCGCGGCATCGGAGCGCTGGAGATTGAATGGGCTCGCTATAAATACGCCGTGCTTGAGCACTCGGCCGAACGCTATCAGGCCGTTCGAATCCTGCTTCAAGACAAAGGCGCCTATCCGGCGGCGGAAATGTACCGTCTGATTGAGAAATCGCTCGACCTGCCGGTTTCGCCGGGCAGCGGCGAAAATGCCGCGCGGCACGTGTGGGGATACTTTAAAGAAAAAGCCTCCGCCTCCGAAAAGCAGCGGTTCGAGATGCTGCTGCATAAGTGGACGCGCGGCGAAGCGGAGCTTCGGGCGGTGAAAGGCTTCCTTTTCCGGCTGGCGCAAACCTATCAGGAAGATTACTTGCTCAAAGGTTATTATTTTGATTTATGATAAGGAGCGTGTAAGAAATGAAAAGCAAAAACGAGCGTCTACTTCTTAAGCTTTGTGTCCTGATCACATTTATCGCGATGGTTACCGTCAACGCGCTCTCGGCACTGCTTCCGATCAACGGGGTGACACCCGGGGAGGTTTCAGACTCTTATCCCAACCTGTTTACCCCATCCGGCATTACGTTC
>MEFT01000131.1:2658-7631 GCA_001725215.1 Clostridium sp. SCN 57-10 | reverse complement strand
TAGAAGTTCATCGTCTGCTGTTCGCCCGCCGTGATGATTAGCGTGTTCAGCTTGGTGCGGATATCCGCCGTCTTAAAATCGGCAGGTGTTTTAACCGAATCATACGGGAAGCGGTGCTCCGCAATAGTCGGGCGGCCGGGTGTGATGTCCACATAGCTTTTGACAAGCTGCTGCGCTGGTATCTGCGAATCGAGATTTAAAAGGTTTGAATAGCGGTACAGATGGTCGAAATCCTCAAGCAGCGCAAAGTCAAGCGCCTGCTTCACATAATTGTTCGGCTCGTTCTGCGCAAGCCATGCCGTCAGGTCAACGGCGACATGCTCATAGCCGATCGTCGTTTCAAGCTGTGTTTCGTCGATGGGTTTGAGCCAGTTGATATGCTTTTGCTGCTGCTGCTCGATGCGGCGCGTCAGCGCGATCTCGCGCCGCAGATCATTGTTTGTGCAGTTGCGGTGGAATTGGTGCTTGAACATTACCGCTTCCACCTCGATGCCGTTCATCAGGATGATACGTATCTTCGTATAGGGATCGACGGTCATTTTGTTATACGGCTTCGGATACATTGTCGCCCAATCCATAATGGTATCCTTTACCGGAACGGATTTCTGCTCAAATGGGTTCATCATAACAGCTCCTTTTATCGTTTACTTTTATTATCTACAAAGCATGGTATGTTATACCTATTGAAGCGGCGGCCCAAAGAAATCAATGCCGCAGAGCGAAGAACGTAGGTATCGTTTCGGGTTGCAATTTGAAGGACAATGCGGTATACTTCGGCTGATGGCAGCGCGGTATCTGCCGCCCGTTATCCGAAGTATTTGCGAAGACCGTCGGTGGTCATATGCACGGAAGGAAGCGTTGCTTTTATGTACAAAACCATAAGCATTCCTCTGTGCGGCGCGGCGCTTGCCGACTATTGCGATTGGGACGACCTTCGGCAGGAACTTTCGCACTTGCGGTGCGACGGCGTGGAGGCCATCTGGGCGGGCGAGCCCTTTCCATGCGGCGTGCCGTCGGAGCTTGTGATCGGCTATCATCTGACGTTTTATCCCGACTGGCTTGATTTTTACCGCGAGGATGGCACGCGGCTTACGGAAAAGTTCGGAAGTCTTGACGCGGCGGCGCGATTTTACGGGGGGCTGGGGCGCGAGGTGCTTCTCGAGTACTATCGCGCCGATCTTCAGCGTGCGGAAAGCCTGGGGGCGCGCTATGTGGTGTTTCATGTGTCCGACGTTTCGGTAGAGGAGGGCTATACCTATCGCTGGCTGCATACCAACCGCGAGGTGATCGACGCTTCGGCGGACATCATCAACCAGCTGCTTGACGGCCGCGACTGGCCGTTTGAGTTCCTGCTGGAAAACCAATGGTGGCCCGGCTTTACGTTTACCGACCCCGACGACACGGCGCGGCTTTTGGACGCCGTACATTTCGAGAAAAAAGGAATTATGCTTGACATCGGGCATCTGATGAACACCCGCGCCTCGCTTGCCACGCAGGCGGAGGGGGCGGCTTATGTGCATGCCATGCTTGATCGGCATGGCAATCTGGCGCGAGCGGTGCGCGGCGTACATCTGCACCGGTCGCTCAGCGGAGCGCATGTGAACGCCCATACGGGAAAGCTGCCGCCCGACCTGCCGCGCGACTACCTGCGCCGCTTTGGAGAGAATTACGCGCATGTGCTGCAAATCGACCGCCATGAACCGTGGGACGTACCATGCATCGCGTCGGTTATAGAGCGCATCGCGCCGCGCTATCTTACGCACGAGCTGTCTGCTTCGGGGCGCGGCCGCCGTGCGGAGCTGGTTGCCCGGCAGACCGAAGCGCTGTGCGGGCGGTTGACTTTTCGCGCATAATCGTGTAAAATACATAGCATATTTGGTGCGTAGAATGGATCAGCACGAGACTGTTTTCAGTCTCGTGCTTTCTTTTTTGCCCAAGAAAAAAGAGGAGGAAGAATATGGATTTTCACATGAAACTGCCGCGCAGCAAAAAGGAATTTGCACTGTTTATGGTTATTATCTCGGTCATTTCGGTCAACATCATCGCGCCCCTCATCACCTGCTTTGAAATGGGATTTCATCTGCGCGTCTGGGCGGATACGCTGTCCGTCCTGCCGTTCATCTGGCTTGCCGTTATCGTCGTGGTGCTCATCACCTACAAGCCTGCCGAATGGCTGACGGCGCGCATTGTCAAAGAGGGCGACAGCTTTGGTGCACATATCGTCGTCAACATCCTGTGCACCGTGCTTTTTATGTCGATTCTGCTCACCGTAATCGGAACGTGGATCGGCACGCGCCACATCAGCCTGGAGCCGATACGTCTGTTTTTCTACAAATGGCCGCGCAACGCCGCCATTTCGTTTGCCGTCGAGGCGTGCGTCGCGCAGCCGATTGCGCGGCTCGTCATGCTTAAGCTGCACCAAAGGGCAGACGCAAAGGCACAGCAGGCATAAAAGAAGCGGGCAGGGATAAACCCTGCCCGCTGTGTTTGATGGGATACGAAAACGCCGTGTGAGAGGTCAAACAGAGGCGGCACGGCGCAGACTCTTGCGCACCGCGTCTGCCGCGACCTTGCCCGTCAAAACCGAAACGGGCAGACCGGAGGGGCTGAACGTCCACTGCCCGCACTGCACAACATCGTCGAGCGGCGTTTGGATGGACGCCATGATTTTTTTAAAACGATGCTCGGCGGGAATGGGGCTGTTGGTGAACGCCCAGCCGGTGATGGCGCCGTGCGTGTTGCCCGTTTCGCGCTCGATGGTCAGCGGCGTGCCGCACAGCGAGAACAGCGTATGTTCACGCAGGGCGGGCAGTAGAGTCGCCTCGAGCGCGGCAGCAATCTGATCGGCGCAAAACTGCTTAAACGGTTCATATTGGCCGGCATCGGAGCAAAAGCGCACCAGATGATAATCCATCAGTGTGCTGACGATAACGCCCGTTTTGCCCTGCGGCGCAAGCGACGCATCGCGCAGCGCGGGGCACGAGATTTCATACGTCGTCCGCTTTAGGTAGGTGCCTACCCATTCGAGCAGCGCGTCATATCCGCGCGCGGCGGCGTCCCGCCAGTCGGGAAGCGACGTAAGACCCTCCGTGTTCGGCGTGTAAAACGCGTGCGCGCCGCATCGGGCGGAAAAATAGTCGTGGTCGAGCTGAACGCCGAGAAAAAGCGTTAACACCGAGTCGCCGCCCGCGCTTTGCTCGGCAAGCAGGCGCTGCTTGTCCGCCCGCGCGGTGTGCCGTGCGTCCGCCATGGCGTAGAGCGACTTTTGATCGGCCGCCCACACGAGCTTTCGATAGCGCAGCATCTCGCCGTTTGCAAGACCGATTTCATGCTTCTGCGTGTCGACGCGGTTGACGGCAACGCTTGTCAGCACCTCGCCGCCCGCATCACGCACAAACGCCGTCGTCTTTTCTGCAAGCACGCCCGTTCCGCCCATGGGATAGCGGTAATCAAGGTAAAGGCCGAAATAGCTCAGCGCAAAAAACGCGGGCGTGTCCTTAAAGAAGTGCTGCGCGATCATGTCAATCAGCGCGTTGTTTTGCGTAAAGCGGCACAGATAAGCGTGAATCGGCTCGCTCAGCCTGCTTGCTTTAGTGATGTTTCGCTGATATTTCAGCAGCCACGGCAGCAACGTTGTTTTCAGGTAAACAAGGTCGCGCATATCGTCGCGAAACAGGGGATTGTCAATGCCGTACAGCACGTCCATATACCCCATGACCTTTTCAATTTCCTCCGCGATGCGCGCGATGTTCTGCGCTTCGGCAGGGAAGAGGTCGATCAGCATCGCGGCATAGGCTTGTAGGCTGCCGCGCGAGCCGAGCGCCGTTCGGTGCCGGCCGATGCCGATGGAAACGGGGTTTTGCGCGACCGGCATATCGATGCCCAGGCTTTTCAGCATGGGGAACAGGATGCCGGAGTTTTCAAACGCGCGGATGCCTGCGTCAAACGCAAACCCCTGATGACGGAACGTATTGACCAGTCCGCCCGTTTTGTTTTCCTTCTCCACAAGCAGCGTGGAAAAGCCGTATCGGCAGAGGTAGGCGGCGCTCGTCAGACCGGCCATGCCGCCGCCGACCACGATGGCGTCGTAGACCTTGCTCATACACGCACCCCCGCGACATACGCCGAAACCTCGCGAATGGCGACGGGCGCGCCGTCGCGTGCGCAGATGCAGCACGCTTCATACCGCTCAAGCGCAGTTCGGTCGGCAGGTGCGGCAAGCCAGCAGGTGCGTGCGCCTGCAAAGTTGCCCACTGCGACGCGGCGCATCATGCCGCGCACATCGGTCGCCTCGCCGCGCGTGCAGGCTGGGTGCTCGCACAGACGGCAGCGCAGTGCCTGCCGCATCATCGCCTGCTCGGCCGGGGCGTAGCCCTCATACAGCTTGTCGGCGGTAAACGGTTTTTCCACCAGGCGGATGTAGTTTTTCATGTCCTTTCGATAGACAAATGGATCTTTGCCCAGCTTTTTCAGCACGGCGTTGGCCGCCGAAAGGCCGGAGGTCGTCACCGTCGGCGTTCCCGTTCCCATCACGGTCGATTCGCCGCAGCACATCAGATTGTCCCATTCGGTGCGGGTATGCTGCCTGCGGAACATATGCTGTCCCAGCATTTGCTTCGGCCCCGCAACGGCGCCGCCGTTTTTCATGGTATAGCGCTCGATGGTGCGCGGCGTCGCCACCTCTGCGTGGCGCACCCCCTGCGCAAAGCCGGGGAAGCGCTTTTCCAACACGGCAATCAGGCGCGCCTGTTCTTTTTTCTTCATGGCTTGATACGATACTGCGTCCGCGGCATCCCAATGCTCGAAGGTCGGGCCGATGGCGATGACGGTATGCTCGTCCTCAGCGCACAGTGTGCGGTCGTCGATGCTCAGGATATACGCCGTAACCTCGCTCTCGTCAAGCTTGTCAGGGCTGCCGACCAGCATTTCGATGGGTGCGGTGCCGTCCGGAATGACCGCACGGTCGACGGTGG
>MEFT01000131.1:0-2652 GCA_001725215.1 Clostridium sp. SCN 57-10 | reverse complement strand
CGGTGGCATAGAGCACCATGCTCGGATAGGTCGGCACCTGACGCGCCGCCCAGTCGCGCCGCCTGCGCGTCGTGTAAGTGCCGTCGATCAGCTTGCCGTAGAGGTTCCAGACGGTGCCGGAGTAAATGAGATGCGGCGCTGTGAGGGTGCGGCCGTCGTCAAGGCGCACGCCGCAGGGCTTGCCGTGTTCAAAGAGAATGGAAACCGCCTCGCGGCCAAGCAGCATGTCGCCGCCGTTTTCCTCAATCACCTTTTCGAGCTTGCCGGGCAAAAACAGCGTCGAGCCGGCGGGGTAATAGCTGCCGCCGACGTGGTTGTCGACGAACATGACAGCCGCGAGCACGGCGGGTGATTCTTCCACCGTGGTGTAGCAATAGGTCGAGGTAAGCTTGTCAAAAAACATAAATAGCTCTGGGTCGGAAAAATATTTCCCGAGCAATGTTTTGGCACGCTTGTTCAAAAAACCGAGGAAGCGCGCGTAGGACAGCGGGTGGCGCAGTATGCTCTTCAGCGCGAGGCGCGGGTCGGTTTCGTCCGCCGTGACATAGCTCGGCGTTTCCACCATGACATGACGGTACATGGTCAGCATATCGTGATAAAAGCGGTGGATATTCTCTCGCTCTGCAGGGAAAACGGCGGAAAGCTCATCGGCAAACGCTTCGACGTCTGCCCAGAAGCGTATCCTTCTGCCGTTAAAGTTGACACAGTAAAGAAGATCGTGGCGAATGATGTCAATCGGCTCTTCGAGGCAGTTAAAGACAAAGCGATGGGCGTTAAACCCGCTCTCGCCAAAGCCGTAAAGCATCGCGGCGCCCTGGTCGAACGTCGCGCCGCCTCGCTTAAATACGCCGCAGGAGCCACCGGGGTCGTCGCTTTTTTCGACGACGGCAACCTTAAGCCCGCGCTTAGCCAGAAGGCTGGCAGCCGTCAGCCCCGAAAGACCGCCGCCGATGATGATAACGTCGTATCTCATAGGAAATCCCCCGTCGCATACACAGACCGAAGATCGGCCTTGGTCGCGCTGCTTCTTTCTATCTGTCTTTCAGTTCCTGACGGATTCTGCGATACTGGATGATCGGTGCGTCGCCCACAAGGAGCTTCTCCTGTGACTGATAGGAGGAGGCCTTGGGCTTTTGCGTGATGACGACGCGCTTGTCCTGCCGCTCAATGATTCGGTTTGCGTATTTTCCGATATAGGCGATGAACGCGTCCAGCGGCCTTAGGCCGGTGGCCTTGCAATAGAAACGAATGTAGAGAATGGTGTTTTCGTCGTCAACCGGCGCAAAGTAAATGATAACCTTGATCTTTTCGGTGATGTGGTTCATCCATATGTTCGGGAAAAGAAATTTGAGATAAGTAGATTTGATCGTACATTCGGCGGCCGTTTTCGGCGTTTGACCGACGTCCGCCTCGTTGTTCGCGCTTGTGATAAGGCCGCCGGGCACGAAGGTGACCTTCGGCCCGTTGACAACCGTTTTATTGCCCCTGCCGATCGTGCTGTTGTGCACGAACGGCAGGTGGACGACGTCAAGCTGGTTTTCGATGCAGCGCGAATAGTGAGAGTTCCAATGGTCTTCAAATTCGCTGTATACGCAGGAGGGGTTGATATCGTCGTCGAAGAAGGGCAGATCGTCGGTCATTTTGTCCGCGTCGCCGAACCAGAGGTAGATGATGCCGTTTCGCTCGCGAACGGGATAGTGCTTGACGTTGTATCGGCTGATGTCTGCCGAAGACGCTTTGCCGTTTGCCGGGATGAAGGTGCAGCGACCCGTTTCGTCAAACGTAAGGCCGTGAAACGGGCATTGCACGCAGTCGCCGGTGACCTTGCCCTTGCTGAGTGCCGCTCCTCGGTGAGAGCACTGGTCGACCACGCACCCCAGCTCGCCCTTACTGTTGCGGAACAGCGCCAGCTCCAGGTTCAGTCTTTTCACCGCGACAATCTTGTTCGGCTTGACCGAGCATGACGGCAAAATCGCGTACCATTGGTTGACAATCATTCTGAAAACTCCTTTGCTATTTAACTGCGTTTGATTTTACGGCTTTTAATCAGGAGATAGATGATAATTGCGGCAAAGAGTGCCATGCAGGCGCATACGACGATGATTACGCCGGGGTATTGCCCGGCAAAGCCGGAGGGGGACAAATGCTTGATGAGAATGCCGGCATACGCCCAGAGCAGCACAAGTCCGTAAGCCGCGCAGTGAAAGCGAAGCAGGGCGGCCGTGCCGATCAGCGCGCCGGCAATCAGCATGATAACGGTCCATGTCGCTTCCGAAAGTCCGAAGCCATTCCACCCCAGGCTGACGAGAAGCGCGGCGGCGTTTGCTATGGTAGCGACGGTAATCCACCCGAAATAGACGCCGAAGGGGAGGCGGATGAGAATTTTTTCACGCAGTGACAGCCGCTGATCGTCGATGATGGTGGCGATGCTGATGAGGCAGATAAGCAGGGCGATCATTAATATCATCGAAAGCGGAATGATGCGATAGTGCCAGGAGAAGATCCATGCCGTGTTGACCAAAGAGGAAACCGAGAATATGACGCCGATCTTACGCAGAAGGCTTCCGTTTACCTCTTTGTCCTTTCCGCGAAACAGGCCAAGCTGGTAAAGCGTATGCGCGGCAAGCAGAAGGTAGATAAGGCCCCAGATGG
>MEFT01000130.1 GCA_001725215.1 Clostridium sp. SCN 57-10 | reverse complement strand
ATAATCAGTCCGGTGCCGAGGGTGTTGGTTACATTAGGGCTGAAATGCGAATCGGCGTGGCCACCCGTCGAGCCGATGCACTGGCCGGAGACGAGCATGCGGGGGCCGGCGAAGTCGCCGCGCGTAATGGCGTTGCGAACCGCAACGTCACAAAACGCGCTCGAGCCTGCATCGCGAATCGTGGTAAAGCCGGCGGCAAGGTTTGCCTGCGCGCGGCGCAGGGAGGCAAGCGCAATATCGCCCGCCGTGTCCGTAGTCTGCGCACCGAAGGTGTCCGCACTGCCGTCGGTCGAGGTATGCACATGCGCGTCAATCAGGCCGGGCGTAACAAATTTGTCTAAAAGGTCGACAGTTTCAAAGCCCGCAGGAATGGCCGAGCGGTCGTCAAGAACCTCAAGCACCTTGTCGTCCTGAACCAGAACGATTGCGCCGTGTAATACGTCGCCGCGCTCGGGTCTGAACAGCTTGCCACAAAGAATCGCTTTTTTCATTGAATCTTCCTCACATTCCAAACACAATTCCGCAAAGCGCCGCAATCGAGAGATAGACGACGGGATGCTTTTTAAACTTCAATATGCCGAACAGAAGCGCGCCGAACAGAAGGATGGCGCGCCAGTTGAACAGCGCGAGCAAGCCGTCTGCCGTGCCGAGATGCAGCAACGAGCCGCTGATGACGCTCCAGCCTGCCGCTGCGATCAGTCCGCACACAGCTGGGCGCAGACCGTAAAACGCGTGTTGAACAAGAGGGCTCTGGTCAAACCGAGCAAGAAAACGGGATACGATAAGGATGATAATGACCGACGGTAGCACGATGGCGACCGTCGCCACAAGCGCGCCCCAGAAGCCGCCCGTGGTATAACCCGCATAGGTCGACATGTTGATGCCGATAGGGCCGGGCGTCGATTCGGAAACGGCGATCATATCGGTCAACGTTGCCTGGGAAAACCAGCCGTATTTATCAGAAATGGCGCTTAAAAACGGAAGTGTGGCCAGGCCGCCGCCGATGGCAAACAGACCTGTTTTAAAGAACTCCCAAAAAAGCTGCAAAAGAAGCATTATTGATTACCCGCCTTTCTTTTCAAAAGGATGCCCGCCATTGCGGAGAGCACAACGAACCAGATGGGCGAGAAATCGGTGAAAATGGAGAGAGCAAAAACTGCGGCAAAGAGCAGAATGCCCACCCAGTCGCGCACGGCCTTGCCCCAAAGACTCAAAATTGCCTGTACAATGAGCGCCGCGACGGCGACGCGGATGCCGTTGAACGCATGAATGACATACGGGTTATCGGCAAAATTGTTCAGCAGGGCCGCGACGATCAAAATGACGATAAAAGAAGGTGTGACCACACCGAGCACGGCGGCAATGGCGCCTGCGACGCCTCGCCTTTTGTAGCCGATGAAGGCTGCCGCGTTGACGGCGATCACACCGGGCATGCATTGTGACAGTGCGTAATAGTCGAGCACAGCCTCGCTGGTCGTCCAGCCGTGTCTTTCGACGACTTCCTTTTGCAGCATGGGCAGCATGGCATACCCGCCGCCAAAGGTCAGCGCGCCGATGCGGAAAAAGACGCTGAATAGCGCGAAGAGTTCATTCATAACTTAAGCATTCTCCTTTGTTTTTATCCGAAGCTTATTATATAATACAATCAGGCGCTTGACAAGTGCCGGGGATCAACCATTGTTTGTGAGGGGAAATATCGATGCAGGAGATTTTTGACCTTGCGCTCGTCGGGCTGGGCCCGGCAGGCGCGACGCTTGCGCGCGTATTGCCGCGCGACATGCGCGCCATTGCGCTCGATAAAAAAGACGGAACAGAGTACAGCTTTCGCAAGGCGTGCGGCGGGCTGCTTTCGGGTGACGCACAAAAATCGCTGGCGCGCTATGAGCTGACGCTGCCGAAGTCGGTGCTCGTCGACCCGCAGATTTTTGCCGTCAAGACCATCGATTTGCATAATGGCTACGTGCGCCATTATCAGCGGTTTTATGTGAATCTGGACCGCCATGCTTTCGACCGCTGGCTTATCTCGCTGATACCGTCCAATGTAGAGGTGCACGAGGGGACGCGCGTTCTGTCGATTGCCCAAGAGGACGAATTATTTTATGTGACATACCGCGAAAACGGGCGGGAGCATACGGTGCGTGCCCGTGCCATCGTCGGCGCGGACGGCGCCGATTCCCTGGTGCGCCGGGCGTTTTTTCCTGACAAGCACCCGCGGCGCTATCTTTCGATTCAGCAGTGGTTTGACGAAACGCACGCAAGCCCATTTTATTCGTGTGTGTTTGACCCGGAGACAAGCGATTGCTGCTCCTGGTCGATCTCCAAAGATCGGCAGTTTATTTTTGGAGGTGCATTTCCGCTCGACCACGCAAAGCAACGATTTGAAAGGCAGAAGGAAAAGCTTGCGCGCTTCGGCTTTCGCTTTGGTGAGGTGCGGCGCACCGAAGCGTGTCTTGTGCTCCGTCCCCAGTCGCCACGCGATTTCTGCATGGGCAGAGAAAACGTGTTTTTGATTGGCGAGGCTGCCGGCTTCATCAGTCCCAGCTCGCTGGAGGGAATCAGCTACGCAATTGACAGCGCGCAGCTGCTGGCAGACAGCCTTCGCACGGGAACGCGCGGCGCGGCGGCGCGCTATCGCGCCAAAACGATGAAAATGCGCCTCAAGCTGATGATTAAGGTACTCAAATGCCCGTTTATGTATCAGCCGCGGCTGCGCGCCCTTGTCATGAAAACCGGGCTGGCGGCCATCGATATGGCGGGCACGGAGGACAAAACATGCTGACCGTTTTATGCGGACCCGCGCGCTGCGGCAAAACAACGCAGGTATACGAGCGCATGGCGCACGGCTGCGTACAGACACGGCGTCAGCTGCTGATCACGCCCGAGCAGCGCTCGCACGAGACTGAGCGGCGTCTTTTGCAGACGCTGGGCAACCGCGCCGCCGAATATGCCGAGGCCGTGACCTTCACGCGCATCGCACAGCGTGTGCTCGCCGCGTGCGGGAAAAACGCCGACGTGATTGACGCGGGCGGCCGCGTGCTGCTGATGCACAAGGCGTATGCCCGCGCGCGCGCGCAGCTGGCTTATTTTACGTCGCCCGATCCGCGCCCCGAGCTGCTGACGCAGTTTCTGCGTGCCGTTGACGAGCTGAAAACCGCGGCCGTTACGCCAGAGCAGCTTTTGCGCGCCTGCGCGGGGCTGGGCGGTAAGCTGCGCGATTTGGCATACATTTATGTCGCCTATGACGCGCTCTGCACCACGGGCGGCTTTGACGGCAAAGACCGACTCGCGCAGGCGTGCGCACTGCTGCCAGAATGCGCGCTGTTTGCCGACACCGATGTTTATTTAGACGGTTTCACGAGCTTTACGCGGCAGGAGTATGACATGATCGCGGCGCTTGCCGCGCAGGCGCGGTCGGTCACCGTCGCGCTGCTGTGGGAGGAAGATGCGCAGCTCTATGCCGAGCAGCACAAGACGCTGCACAAGCTGCGCGCGATGGATGCGGGGTCGGAAACGCTTTTCCTGCTGCCCCGCCCCTCGCCCCAGCCGCCCGCGCTTCATATGCT
Organism: Clostridium sp. SCN 57-10; assembly: GCA_001725215.1. Taxonomy (GTDB): domain Bacteria; phylum Bacillota; class Clostridia; order Oscillospirales; family Butyricicoccaceae; genus SCN-57-10. The sequence goes on along the minus strand of MEFT01000130.1, from coordinate 1,455 downwards.
GTCCCGCTCGCTGCTCGACCATACGGCACAGCCGTGCGAGCTTGAGCCGGACGGCGTGGCGCTCTATGAGGCGGCGACGCCTGCACAGGAATGCGAGCTTGCGGCGGCGCTAATGCGTGATCTGATGCTGACGCACGGCCTGCGCTGCCGCGAAATCGCCGTTGCGGCGGGAGACGCCGCCGAGTATGCCGAGAAGCTGCAGCTTGCGTGCGAGCGGTACGAGGTGCCGCTCTTTGTCAGCGTCAAGCGCGACATTCTGCAAAAACCCGCGATGCTCGCGGCGCTCGGCGGCATGGGAGCCGTGCTCGACGGTCTTCGGCCGGATGGCGTTCAGCCGTGGCTCAAATCCGGTATGTGCGGATTGACGCGCGGCGAGTGCGAGCTGCTCGAAAACTATCTTTACACCTGGAATATCGCAGGTGCGAAGTGGTACGAAGACTTCACGATGCCCCCCCTCGGCTATGGGCGGGAGAGCGAGCGCGATGGGCAGACGCTTGCGCTGCTCAACGGATTGCGCGCGGCGGTGGCGCGCCCGCTTCGCGCACTTTCGGAGGCGATGGAACGCGCCGAAACGGCGCGCGATCTGATCGCCTGCCTGACCGCGCATTGGGAGCATATCGGGCTTGAAGAGCAGCTCGAAGCACGCATCGATGAGCTAGAGCGCGCGGGTGCGCGCCGCGAGGCGTCGGAATATGCCCAGCTTTACGCCATTCTGCTTGGCGCGCTCGAGCAGTTTGACCGCACGCTCGGGCAGGATGCGATGGAGCCGCGCGCGTTTTACGCGCTGCTCCGGCTGATGCTGTCGCAATACGACGTCAGCGTCATTCCACCATCGCTCGACAGTGTGATTTTCGGCGAGTTCGGCCCTCTTTCGCTCGACAATGTGTGCTGCCTGCTTGTGCTCGGCGCGCGCGACGGTTTGCTGCCCAAAACGGCGGGCACAGGCGAGCTTTTGGGCGAGCCGGAGCGCATCGCGCTGGAGGGCGAGGGCATCGAGTTGTCACAGAGCAGCGAAGAGCGCGCGTTTTCCGAGCAGAGCCGCATCTGCCACGCGTTTGCGTCGCCGACCGAGCGGCTGCTTCTGTTTGCGCCCGCCGCGCTTGACGGCGGCGAGGAGTGCCGCCTAAGCTATCTCATCTGGCGCATGCGCCGCCTGCTGCCGCGACTTACGGCACAAAATGCGGGCGAGGCGCTGCGCACGCTCGCGCTGACGGCGCGTGTGCCTGCGTTTGAACAGGCGTGCATCGCGGCGGGCGGCTCGGGAGGCAGCGCTTCCGCCCTCGCGCGGTTTTCCGCCGAGGACGGTGCGTATTTTTCGCGTCTGCGCGACTATGCCGCCGCGCCGCGCGGCCCCATTCGCGACAAGGCGCGTGTGCGCGCCCTTTACGGCGACACGCTGCGCCTGACGCCGACGCGCGCTGAGGCGCTTTCCAGCTGTCGCTTTTCCTATTTCAT
>MEFT01000129.1 GCA_001725215.1 Clostridium sp. SCN 57-10 | reverse complement strand
AAAAGCACACCCTTTGCCGCGACCTTGCGTCCGTTTGCCGCCGGTGATGCCGCCATGGAATGGACGCCTTGTGTGTCAAGACATGCTTTTGAGGCTACCGAGCCGATGACACCCTCTGAAATATGCACGCTTCCCTGCTCCTCTGCAAAGAAGCAAAAGTTGTTTTTTTCATTCACTTTGATCAGCTCCCTGTTGTCATTGCTTATATTTTACAGCAGGAAGCCGCACTTGGCAAGCCCAAACTTATGCAGTTGCAACAATTTTAATCAGATCTGCCGTTACGCCCGCTTCACCCATGACGATATCCTTAATGCGTGCGACGTCGGCATCTTTCAGCCCGCCCTCCGGCTGCGCGACGATGACGTTGACGCCGTTGTCATTGATGAAAACGACGCAGTCACGATAACCCTTGGCAATGACCATATTTTCGATGCGCGCCTCGCGCATGGCCGATTGCGCCATGACCTGAATGCCCGCGGTGGCTTCTTCTTTAGCGTCGGCATCCGCCTTGTCGTTTTGGGCCGTCGCGTTAAGAATGCTGACCGCCTCGTCGCGTGCCTTTTCGCGTGAAGCCGCACCTCGCCGGGCGCGCGAGCCTCCTCCAACTCTCCGTTTACACTGTCCGCGTCGTCCGCCGTCTTGCTGTAGTTCCAGTTTAAATAAACCGCGAGACACAGCATCAAAGCAATCACGGAATAGATCGCGCCCTTCTTACCTCTGTTCATGGAACATACCCTCCTACTGCTTCATCTTCAAAATTGAAATGTTATCCGTCGTGATCCCCGTCAGCGCTTTCACCGCTTCGGTCAGCATAAGCCGCGTCACCGCTCTGTCTGCCCCGTCGCACACGATGACCGCGCCCTGAAAGGTCGGGCCCTTGGTGCGTAGCTCCACCGGCTGTGAACCGGAGGCCATCACCATCGTCGACTGCCGTTCGCCCTCTGCCTGCTCGTTGCTGTTGTATGCGTAAATGGTTTCCGCACCGCTGCGCAGCGTCAGCACAACCTTAACGCGCCCTACACCCTCGATCTCGCTCAACGCCTCCTCAAGAGCCTGCTCAAACGCCTCGCAGCGCAGCTGATAGGACGCTTCCTCCGCTTCGGTCGCCTTGTCGGTTTGACGCTGCGGCAGGGTGACCAAAATCAGGCCCACCACACATACCAAAAGAATGTACTTATACTTATGAAAGCCCTTTTTCAGATATTCCGGTATCACAAACGGCGCTTTGCTTCCCATGCTATTCATCCCTCCATGTAATTTCGGCGCGTGCGATGCCGCACTGTTCCGCGGCCATCGTGATCACCGCACTTTTCATGTCTGACGTACATGGCACGCGCGGGGTAATCACCACCTTTTTGAGCGCCGAGCCATCCGTCGCCGTGATAACGGAAAAGTCGCAGTCTGCTCCCAGCCGCGCGGCGTTTGCCCGCAGACGCGCGCCGACTTCGGTTTGCAGCAGGGTGCGCCGCTCTTCTTCGCCCGCAGCAAGAGCGGCGTTGATCTGCCGCTCGATATCCGCCCGATAGGTATCCGCCGCAAGGTCAAGCTCGGGCAGCGCAACGCGTAGACATGAGAGCAGCGCGATAATCATAAGCGCCGCGCTGCAAATGCGGGTGATTTCCTTTGCTGGTCCGTCGCCCGATAGGATCATCGCCACTCCGCACAAAATGCCACAGCAAAACAGCCTGGTCATCACTTGCGTCAACGCGGCACTCATACGACAACTCGCTTGATAAAGCCGACAACATCGACTTTGTAAACCCGCCGCCTCCGCATCGGGTCGGCAGCGTTCGCTGCCGAGCTAAGTGATCTGATCTGAATTTTGCAGCCGCACAAGGCGTTTTTGCCAGGCACCGAAAGAGAATCGACCCTGCCGACCTTTCCGGCAGCATAAATCGTAATTCGAATCATAACCGTATCACCACCGTAGACACAACGAAGGATAGAAACTGCAGCGCACAGCAGGTACCTAGTAATCCCACGGAAACAGCGTAACCATCCGAAATGCCGTCAATCATTTTCGCAGCGCCAGCTGTCGCAAAAGACGTTGCAACAGCGCTCATCAGCTTGAATACGAGAAAATAAGTAAACAACGCTACAAAAGGCAAAAGGCAGATGGCGCAAGCGCCAAGCATCCCATAAATTCCGATTGAGGTGCGAAGCACGCCCGCACCGCCGACAATCGCCTCCGACGCGTCCGCCACCACCGATCCGACAACGGGCACCACGCCGCTCAACGTAACGCGTGCCGTTTTGACAGCCGCGACGTCGGCGCTTCCGCCCGCAATACCGGAAATGCTGAGCATCAATGTAAACCCGATGAGAAACAGCTTGTAAAAGCCGGTCGTCAGCCATTTGATGAGAGAAGCAGCGCGGCAGAGAAACGAATTTTCCGCAATCAGCCCTGCCGCCGTCAGCACGATAGACGCGTAGATTGCGGGAAGGATGAGCCGAGACGCAAGATCTATCAGCAGTGCACCTGCAGTCAGCGTCACGGTTGCAGTGCCTGCGGCTGCAACAGGACGGCCAGAGAGCGCCGTCGCCGCGGCAAAAACAGGGATCAGCGTTTTGGAAAAAGCAGAGTAGCCCTCCATCGCCCGCCCGCACTCGCCGATGAGTGAGCCGGCGTTTGAAATACCGATCGCAAGAATTGCGACGACCGATGTGATCTCCGTCAGCTTTTGCGGAAGCTCGTGCCCGCTTTGCTTGGCAAACGCCGCGGCAAGCGAAATCACGGCACATGCCGCCGTCATCAAAAACGCGGAAGAAAACGCGGCGCGCAGCTGCGTGCGAAACCCGTCTCCCGCCGAGCGCAGCAGATTCTTCACGCCTCCCGTGCCTGCTGTCTGGGGTGAAACATCGCTTAGAATTTCACGGGCGTCCGGGGTCAAATTCCTTTCTAATCCATTTGTGTCAAGGTATTCCGCTTTACACGGTAAAACAAGTGCGACAGCAAGTATAAGTAAGCAAAACAGTTGTTTCATACATCCCTCACATCGCCTCAATCATCCGAAGCGCCTGCTCGACGAGCGGAACGGCGCACAGCATGCCGCACAGCACCGCCGCAAGCTCCACCTTTGCGGCGATCCCCTTTTCACCCGCATCCCTGCATATTTCCGCCGCGATTTTTGCGGATGCGCCAATGCAGACAACCTTGAGCAGCGGCGTGAAAAGCGCGCTGTCTAGGCCGGAAAGAGAAAGCACTCGCTGTACGCTTTTGAACAACGCCCCCGCTGTCGGCATGAGCAGGTAAACCGCGCACGCAATGGCGGCGATGGGCAGCACAAAGGCAAGCGCCGGCGTCTTGTCCTTAATGATCGTAATGCACAGCACGGCGGCGACGGCGAGCAGCAGAATTCGTACAAAATCAGACATATTAAAACCCAAAGGCAGAGCGTATGACCTCAAACATATTACTGATCTCACGAACGATGATGAGCATGACCGTGATTAACCCGGCAAGCGTGGTCATCATCGCTTGCTCCTCTCGCCCCGACCTAACAAGCAGCTGGTTAAGTACCGCGACCAGAATGCCGATGGCCGCCACTTTGAAAATTAAATCGACCTGCATGCGTTTCCCTTCCTTTTCAGATACTGACGAGCGCGAGCATCACGCCCGCAGTAATGCCCACGGCACGGTATACCCTTCCCTTCTGCGCGCATTCGGCCGCGCACGCCGAGATTTCCTCCGTAATGCGAGCCGCTGCACCGCAAAAAAGCTCGCCTTGCGTCATGGCGTCAAATCGACCGGTTGCGCGCGCCACCTCTGAAATCAGATCAACATCACGCTCAGTAAGTCCCAGTTCATAAAGAGAGGGCGCAAGTGACAAATATGCCGTGCCGAATGTCATGCCGGTATGCATTTTGTCGCGCACCAAACCATAAAATTTCCCGGCGGCTCCGCTGCAATCACGGGCAATCGTTTCGAGCACAGGCGCGATTTCAGATTGACGAAACACGATTTCCGCACGCATCAGCTCAAACGCAGCAAGAAAGCTTCGCATGGCGTTGAGCCGTTTCTTCGGGGTCAAGCCGCATATAATGCCGCCCGCAGAGCAGGACAGCACAATCATGATCGCACCGAGCCACTTCATGTTCATCCACCTCTCTCCATACCGTGTAACTGCGCTCTCCCTTTCGGTTTTGAATCTCAATGATCTGCCTGAATATTCCGTGCTCAAGCAGCATGCGATATACGGGGCGCTGCATAAGCTGTGCTAGACTTGATGCGTGCGCGCTCGCCAGAAACGCGCACCCGGTATAAGACGCCGCCGTCAGAGCCATGATATCCTGCTCCGATGTAATCTCGTCCATCGCAATGACGTCGGGCGACATGGAGCGCGTAAGCTGCACAATGGCTTGCTCCTTTCCGATTCCCGTGGAAATGTCGCAAAGCCCCACATCAAGCTGCGGCATTCCATCGCGGCACGCGGCGATTTCCATGCGCTCGTCAATCAGTGCAACACGCCTGTCGCGCGACAGCACGCGAACCAAATCGCGCAGCAGCGTCGTCTTACCGGCGCCCGGCGGCGCGGCAATCAGCGTGCTTTCAAACACGTCAAGCGGCAGCGTGCGCGCCAGCGCCTCGCCCACGCCTGTGATTTCACGCGCGATGCGAAGGTTAAACGACGACGGCGCCCGCAGCGTTGCAAGACTGCCGCGCCCGCCCGCCATCTCGCCGCACAAGCCGAGACGATGCCCTCCCGGCAGCGGCAGAAAACCTTCCGCCAGCTGTCGTTCATACGTGTGAACCGAAGAGCGCGTTGCACGCGCCAAAAGCTCGTCCATCTCGTCGCGCGTCACCGGCTCGTCATGCGTCAGGGCGCGGCAGGTACCGTCAATCAGCACGTTGAGGTCGCGCCCTGCGCGAACGCGAAACTCTTCGGCGCGCAGACGCTCGTCCTGCGTCAGCGTAAACGCCGCGCGCCACAGGCGTTCCGGAAGAAATCCCGCTGCCGTAACAAATTGCTTCATCATTCTGCTCTTGTCCATTTTGAACATCCCTTCGCGTTGTGATGTTCCAGTATATGTGAGCGTTCCTACCGGTATGACTGCAAAAAAAGAGACGCGCGGTAACCCGCGCGTCTAAAAGCTAATTAACTTTACAGCATTTGATTAAACTGAATTTCATCTAAAATCTTGACGCCAAGCGTCTCTGCTTTTTGCAATTTTGAGCCAGCCTCCTCGCCGGCCAGCACAAATGTGGTTTTTTTCGACACCGATCCGGACACCTTGCCCCCACGCGCCTCAATCAGCGCCGTCGCTTCGTCGCGCGAGTAAGTCGGCAGCGTGCCGGTCAGCACAAAGGTCATGCCCGCAAAGACGGAGCTTGTTTGTGCCTGCGGCTCCGTCATATTGACGCCCGCCTCCGCAAGCCGTGCAATGAGATGGCGCGATTGGTCGAGGCGAAGCCATTCATACAGGCTGCGCGCCGTCGTCTCTCCGATGTCGCGCACCGCCGTAAGCGCCTCGACGGATGCTTCGGACAGCGCCTCCAGCGTGCCGAACTGGCGTGCCAGCACCTTGGCCGCTTTTTGCCCCACATGACGCACGCCAAATGCGAACAGCAGGCGCGAAAGCGGCTGCCCTTTGCTTTTTTCAATCGATGCAAGTAGATTCTGTGCC
>MEFT01000128.1:9281-14182 GCA_001725215.1 Clostridium sp. SCN 57-10 | reverse complement strand
GAACCAATCCGCGCTACAAGCGCAAGCACCTTCTCGCAGCTGTATGTCCTGTGGGAAGCCTCTTATAAGCGGCTTGGGCGCACACAGTCAACCCTTAACTGCTACCGAGCGGCATACAAGCATGTGTCAGACCTGTACGATATACCTTTCGCGGACATCGGAATTGACGACCTGCAGGAGTGCCTTGACGAGTGCGAAAAGGGGCGGCGCACAAAAGAAAATATGAGGGCCCTGTTTGGGTTGATGTACAAATACGCCATACCGCGGCGTATAACGCAGGACAACACAAACCTTGCACAATACCTTATCATCACCGGAGACCCCTCAGAGCGCCGCGAAGAGTTCCGCGCGGAAGAGATCGAGATCGTGCGCAACTCCATCAGCTTTGTTCCGTACGCAGAATATATTTACTGCCAGATATACCTTGGGTTCCGGCCGCATGAATTTCTAACGTTGTGCGTCGAGCGATATGATAAGGTCGAGCGTGCGTTTGTCGGCGGCGAAAAGACGGAGGCTGGGCGCGATCGCCTTGTGACGGTATCGCCTAAGATACAGCAGATTATAGACAGCTTAACTGTAGGCAGAGATTCCGGCGCCGTCTTTTGCGCGCCTGACGGCTCCGAGCTGTCATTAAAAAAATACCGCGCCTTATTTTCGACTACACTTGAACGAATGGGTCTGCCACTCGGAGAACGCAAGCTTACGCCGCACTGTTGCCGGCATACCTTTGCCACACTCATGAAAAACGTAGATGCGCCTGACGCAGATAAACTGGCGTTGATGGGGCACACAAGCGTGGAGATGCTAAACAAATATCAGCACAGCCGAGCGGGCGATCTGCGCAAGATAACGGATGCGATTTAAGTGGCAACCGCGCGAGCAGTACACAAAGATTCGTAAATATTTGCGGATATTTGACCGTAAAAAGTTCAGAAATTCGAATTTTACAAAAAATGCAAAAATCCCGCAAACCACTGTGTTATCAATGGTTTGCGGGATTTTTTTGGTGGAGATAAGCGGGATCGAACCGCTGACCTCTTGAATGCCATTCAAGCGCTCTCCCAGCTGAGCTATACCCCCACATATTGTGCAGTTTCGTGACTGCTTGATCATAATACCATAGTTATTATATGTTGTCAAGGCACTATCGAAATTTTTTCAGCAAATTCGCCAAGGGTTTACTTTCTTTTCGTACAGTGCTAAAATAATGTCAGAGCATGTACATATATGGTACGAAAAGGAGTTTTTTTATGCTGAAGACCCCGAAATCTCTCTTTCAGGGCGCGCGTGTTGCCCTTGTGGGAGGCTCCGGCCCCCTCCCTTCCCCCGACCGTCTTGATCCGGCCTCGGTCTTGAACCGGTGCTGTTTCCGAGCGCAACCGAGCGCTATGGTTATCTTGCAGGCAGCGACGCGCGACGCGCAAGTGACCTGAATGCCGCGTTTGCCGACCCGACGATCGACGGTATTCTGCTTTCGCGCGGCGGCTACGGCATGGCGCGCATTCTCCCCCTTCTCGACTGGGAAATGATCTCCAAAAACCCCAAATTTGTTGCCGGATACAGCGATGCGACTGCGCTCCTGGGCGCGCTGAACCGCATCTGCTCGCTTGTGGCTTATCATATGCCTATGCCGACGACTGAGCTTTACAAGGGCGTTGACGATTATACCATGGAATATGTGCGCGCGATGTACTTCGGGCGCTATCCCGCAGAACTCAAAAACCCGGAGGGAGTGCCGTTTGAAACGCTTGCAGGCGGTTGCGCGCGCGGCGAACTGTGCGGTGGCAACCTTTCGCTTATCGCAGCCTCGATTGGCACGCCGTTTGAAATTGACACCGCCGGGAAAATCCTCTTCATCGAAGAGGTTCACGAAGAGCCCTATCGCGTGGATGGTATGCTGACTCAGTTGCGCAATGCGGGAAAGCTTGCCGACTGTGCCGGCATCCTGCTCGGCGCGTTTACCGACTGCGCACCCGAAGACGCCGAAAAGAGCCTTACGCTGCAGCAGGTATTCAGTGACCTCCTCGTTCCCTCCGGTAAGCCCATTCTCGCCGGTCTTGCGTGCGGCCACTGCCTGCCCACCATGTCTCTGCCAATGGGCGCCATGGCAGAGTTTGACGCAGACGCACAAACCGTTCGTCTGCTCTAAGCGACCCATTCCCTTACAGTAGCAGGCGAGTGAACAGTACGGCGGCAAGCATGCTGAACGCATCTGCCGCCAGCCCAACTGCGACCGTGCAGCGCGCGTCGCGCACGCCGATGCTGCCGTAATACACCGCCACGGTATAGAGCGTTGTCTCCGTTGAACCCATGACGACCGATGCGGCGCGCCCAAGAAACGAATCGGGTCCGAAGGTGCGCAAAAGCTCGGCAAGCAGCCCCTGCGCGCCGCCGCCCGACAGCGAGCGCATGACGCCGAGCGGGACCAGCTCGGCGGGAATGCCGAGCAGCGTCGTCACGGGACGCAGCAGCGTCGTCAAAAGCGACATGGCACCGGAGGCACGAAAAACGCCCACGGCGACGAGCATCGCCACCAGATACGGAATGACGCGAACCGCCGTTTCAAACCCTTCTTTCGCGCCCTCGATGAACGCGGCGTAAACTTTAACGCCCTTGAGCACGCCATAGAGCGGTATCAAGGCGACCAGTGCGGGCATCACCCAAACGGACCAAGTTCCCATCCCTTCACCTCCTTTTGACCCATACGCGTGCCAGCGCAACGGCAAACGCCGTTCCGCAGACGGTAGCGCATAGCGTGGGAACTAAAATTTCCGCCGGCGCGCTCGACCCCGCCGCACTGCGCAGCGCAATGATCGTCGCGGGAATGAGCGTGACCGACGAAGTATTGATGGCGAGAAAAACGACCATCGCGTCTGACGCGACGCCGGGGCGTTTATTAAGCGTTTCAAGCTCGCGCATGGCGGTAAGCCCCAGAGGCGTTGCCGCGTTGCCTAGCCCCAGCATGTTGGCAGAAAGGTTCATCACCATTGCGCCCATCGCAGGATGATCGGGCGGCACATCGGGGAAAATACGCCGCAGCAGCGGCCGAAGCATACGCGCGAGCGCGTGCGTCAGCCCGGCGCGCTCCGCTATTTTCATCAGCCCCATCCAGAGCGAGAGGGTGCCGACCAGTCCAAGCGCGAGACCCGCCGCGTCTGCGGCAAGGGGCATGATGCTTGCCGAAACATCCGGCATCGCGCCGGTACATGCGGCATATAGCACACCGCCGCACAAAAGCACAGCCCAGAGAATATCGAGCACGCCCGTTCCCCCTTCCGCCGCCGCAGCGGCTGTTCTATCCTATTCGCCGCCTCGTTCGGCTATGTGCAAAGGAGCAACAACCATGACCTATGACATGATCATTCGCAACGGTCTGATTTACGACGGAAGCGGCAGCCCCGGCTACCGCGCCGACATCGCCGTGTCAGACGGCAATATTGCCCGTATTGCGCCGCACATCGACGAGCATGCCGCCGAGATCATTGACGCGGCAGGTCTTGTCATCACGCCCGGCTTTATCGACTGCCATTCTCACGGCGATCTTGAGTTTCTGCTTGGTAGCGACGGCTGGAACTACATCGAACAGGGTATCACCACTGAAATCACAGGCCAGTGCGGCATGTCAACCGTGCCGTGCAGCCCGGACGCGTTTGAAAATGAGTGCGGCATGGTGCCTGATGTGGTCATCGAACAGGCGCGCGCGATTGCGCGTACGCCCGAAGACTTTATGGATCATCTTGCGGGGCGGGCGCTGCCGACCAACATGGCCTTTTTGCTCGGACACGGTACGCTGCGCGAGCATATCTGCGGCTTTTGCTCCGACGTGCCGACGAAAGAGCAGCTGGATGCGATGCAAGCACTGGTTGAGCGCGCGCTCGACTGCGGCTTTTTCGGCCTTTCGAGCGGCTTGATTTACCCGCCCTCGGTCTATGCCAAAACGCCAGAGCTGATCGCGCTGGCGCGCGTCGTCGCGCAAAAAGGCTGCATCTATGCGTCGCACATTCGCGGCGAAGGCGATTTTTGCATCCCCGCCGTGCGCGAGGCCATCGAAATCGGCGAGACGGCCGGCTGCGCCGTGCAGATTTCTCACCACAAAGTTGAGGGTGCCGCAAACGAGGGCAACTCGCGCATCACACTTGCGCTCATCGAAGAAGCCAACCGCCGCGGCGTGCGCGTCGCGTGTGACCAATACCCGTTCGTCGCGTGTTCGACGAGCCTGATCAGCGCGCTGCCGCCCGTTTTTATGACAGACGGTGAAAAGGCGTTTTTAAGCCGGCTGGCAGACCGCGCATTCCGTGCGTCCGTCACGCAGATGCTGCTTGCAAACGACGGTTCGTTTGACAATATTCTGCCTGTTGCTGGGTTTGATAAATGGCTCGTAGTCGACGCGCTGTGTGACGCTTCCCTGACCGGCAAAACGATTGCGGATATTGCGCGCGCGCGAGCGTGCGATCCCTTTGACGCGGTATACGACATTCTTTGTGAGAATAAAGGCACCGTCCGCATGGTGTACTTCACGATTAACGAAAGTGACATGCTTCGCATTCTCGCCCATCCCGCTACGATGGCGGGCACTGACGGACATCACCTGCTCAAACGCCACGCACACGAAGACCCGCCCTCCTGCCACCCGCGCCTTATCTCTACGTTCCCTCGCCACCTGCGCCTGACACGCGAGCATACCACACTCGCGCCGGAGCAGGCGGTGCGGCGCATCAGCGGCCTGCCTGCCGATACCTTCGGTCTAGAGAAGCGTGGGTATATCCGCGAAGGATATTTCGCCGACCTGTGTGTGCTCGATTGGGATAACGTAGGCGAAACCGGCGATTTCCTCCATCCTTACCGCCCGAACACAGGCATCGCTTATGTGCTGATTAATGGCATTGTGGCGCTTCGCGGCG
>MEFT01000128.1:5102-9203 GCA_001725215.1 Clostridium sp. SCN 57-10 | reverse complement strand
GGCGGGCGTGCGACGGGTGCTTTTGGCGGCAGGTTGCTCAAAAAATAGCGCTGAAGCATGAAAAAGACTTGCTTTACTCCGGCAAATTTGGTATGCTTTTATTGCAGTTATACACAACTAACTTGTAAAGCAGTTGTCAACCATCCCGCCTTTTTCACTGTTCTACAACGTATAACAGCGTGAAAGCGGGCATGAATATATACAAGAAGGAGTGTTTTTATGAAGTACAAGGGAACAAAAACGGAGCAGAACCTGATCACGGCATTCGCCGGCGAGTCGCAGGCCCGCAACAAGTATACCTATTTCTCCTCTGTCGCCAAAAAAGAGGGGTATGAGCAAATCGCCGAAATCTTTTTAAAGACCGCCGAAAATGAAAGAGAGCACGCCAAGCTTTGGTTCAAAGCGCTCGATCAGCTGGGCGATACAGCACAGAACCTTCTGCACGCTGCTGAAGGCGAACACTATGAGTGGACAGACATGTACAGCACTTTCGCAGATGATGCGGACGCTGAAGGCTTCCACGAGCTGGCCGCTCAGTTCCGCGCTGTGGCCGCCATCGAGAAGACCCACGAAGAGCGCTATCGCAAACTGCTTGACAATGTCGAGATGAAGGCTGTTTTTGAAAAGGCCGAAGAAGCGATTTGGGAATGCCGCAACTGCGGACATCTGGTCATGGGCAAGAAGGCTCCCCAGGTTTGCCCCGTCTGCCTCCATGGGCAGAGCTATTTTGAGCTTCGCAAAGAAAACTATTAAGACACTGCAACGCAAAGCCGGAGGATACACCCTCCGGCTTTTTAATTGCATCCAAAATATCTTTCTCTTTTCCCTATCATATGATAGAATCGAGCAAGAGTAAAATCGGTACATATCGAAAGGTGTGATGCAATGGGTATGTGGATCTATATGCTTGTCATGGTGCTTCTCCTTCCCGCGGTAATGATCGGCATCGGCCACCTTTTAATGCACAGGCCGCCGCGCGGCATCAACTGGATATATGGCTACCGCACCTCCCGCTCGATGGCAAGCCAAGATGCCTGGGACTTTGCACATCGCTTTTTCGGCAGGCGCTGCCGAAAGATGGGCTGGTGGCTTGTTCTTCCGTCTGCTGCGGCAATGCTGCCCTTGTTGGGCAAGAGTGAAGATGCCATCGGAACGGCGGGCATCGTTCTGATATCGATACAGCTGGCTGTTTTTTTCGCCCCTATTGTATCCACGGAGCGCGCTCTCGCGCGGAATTTTGACAAACACGGCGTGCGCAAGCCGTGATGCTTGCTCCCGCTGACACCCAAGAGCAAACTATGTGCACGATGATAAAAGCAGCGCGGGATGTTTATCCCGCGCTGCTTTATGCTGCTGGGTATTCATTTCCGTAAGATGAGTTACGGTTTTCTTACCAAATATAAAACGATGTTGTCCTGAAGGATGATTCGGTTACCCGCATTCTGTATCGCGTCTCTGACGCCCTCATAAAAGGCTGTTCGATGCGGCTCTTGAAGCGTGATGTGATCGCAGTGCGTGCCGATGTATGCAACAAATTCCTCCGCGGTCATTTCCCTTGTTTTGTGATAGTGCCTGCATTCGAAATCGGTAAATCCGTAATTCACCACATTGTCGTAAACCAGCTTGCATGTATATGGGGTTTCCGGTCGGAAGTGCTTTTCATATACCCCCTGTATTTGGGCAAAGAGTGCTTCATTCGGGCTTTTATAGTCGGTTCGCGTCATCATCATCGCAAAGGTTCCGCCGCTTTTGAGAAGCTTATAGGCCTTTGGAAAACCGACTTTTTCCGGTATCCACTGAATGGTGGCAGCCGAATAAACCAAGTCAAATTGCTGCTGCCCAAAATCGTATGTTTCAAAGTCTGCGTTCACAATTTGAAAATTGCCATACGACCGAAATCTATCTTCCATAAATGCAGCGAGATGTTCACCCAGCTCAATCGCCAAATAAGAACAGCCGGTCTTTAAAACAGGCTCGGTCGCCTGCCCCGTCCCGGGGCCGATTTCAAGTGCGGTCTTGGAAGAATCCAGCCCTGCGTAGTCAAACAGATCGGCAAACAGCTCCTCGCAATAGCGTGGCCTCCATTTGTCAAACGCCTCAGGAATTTTGTCGAATATTTTTCTGAACTCCATGATGCCCCTCCCTATTGTCAATGCGATATGGGATGCGATTACGATGCGCATCCATGACGATCACAAAGCAATCGCCGCGGCAAATCGGTGTGCCGCGGCGATTGTACTATGATGATGGCTTTATGTACGCAAGTCCGCTTCCATTGTGATGAAATCGCCCACATGCGCAAATCCGCTTCGGCACAGCAATGCTTCAAGCGGCTCGTGCTCGCGCGCGAAGTTGCACACCAGCCGGGGCACACCGCGCCGCGCCGCTTCTGCAAGAGCAAAGCGCAAACCCGCTTCGCAGTCTCCGCCAAGCAGCGCGAGGTGCAGACCCTTGTCCGCTTGAAAGCGAGCCCCCAGCACAACGGCGCTGCCACATCCGTCTTCATATACCATGCCCTGCTCCGCAAGCCCGCGCGCCGTCGCTTCGTTCAGGCGGTAATAGGTGCGATTCATGTTCACATAACCGTGATACGCTTCGGCAAAAGGCGCCAAAAGTGCCCATGCATGTGCGGAATCGACCGGCGAAAAGTCTACCCCGCCTCCCTGCACAAAATCTTTCGTTTGATACTCGCGAAATGCCTGCGCCAGCTCAAGCCCGAATACACGCGCCAGAGCGGGGCTCGACACATTCTCCACCCCGGTGTACATACGCACAAAATCGCAGCCAAAGCCGCGCGCCTGCTCCATGTACCGCTCGTAAATAGCTCGACCGACGCCCCTGCGCTGCCACTCCTGCTCGACGCGCAGCGTTTCAAGCCACCCGGAGCCATCCCACAGCACTGTGAACTTACCGATACCAACAAGCCGTTCGCCATCAAAAACACAGCTCAGCTCGCCTTTCGTCGTGGCAAAATAATCATATACGTCGGCGAGATAGCAGTGGTCGCCCATGGCCGACCGCTCGACGCGCAGCGCATCGGGCAGCATTTCACGTGTACACGCAATTACCCGATAAGCCATCTCAGCCGCGCCTCGGCACAAGCTCGATCCAATATCCATCCGGATCCTCGATGAAATAGATGCCCATGTCGGAATTCTCAAAGCAAATGACGCCCATCGCCCTGTGCTTCTCGCGCAGCGCCTCAAACTCATCGGTGACAAACGCAAGGTGGAATTCGCATTCGCCGAGGTCATACGGCTCTTTGCGGTCTTTCATATAGGTCAGCTCAAGCACGAAATCGCTGTCGCCGTTGCCGATGTAGCAGATGGTGAACGCCTCCCGGTCGACGGTGCGCACCGGCTCAAGGCCGAGGGTTTCGCGGTAAAATGCGAGGCTGCGCTCGAGGTCGAGCACGTTAAAATTCATGTGAGCAAATTTCAGCATAACAGTCTCCTTAATATGTATTGAGTTGATCTTCGGGCAAAATATCGTCCTCATCGATCCAGCTTTGCACGGGATATACAGTATAACATTCTTTCGTGTTACGCACAACAACCCGCTCAATACCGGCGTTGATGATCATGCGCCGGCACATGTTGCACGGGCTGGCATCGGGTACGAGCGCACCAGTTTTCGCGTCTTTCATGGCGAGATAAAGCGTAGAGCCGAGCATCTCTTCGCGTGACGCAGCGATAATGCAGTTTGCCTCCGCATGCACCGACCGGCATATCTCATACCGCTGGCCGCGTGGCACGTTAAGCGCCTCACGCCGACATACACCGGTGTCGCTGCAGTTAACGCGCCCGCGCGGTGCGCCTGCGTAGCCCGTGGAAATGATAACGTCATTTTTGACGATAATCGCCCCCACATTGCGCCGCAGGCAGGTGCCCCGCTCAAGCACCGTTTCCGCAATGTCTAAATAATAGTTCTGCTTGTCCCGTCTTTCCAGGGGCAATCATCCTCTCATGTCGGACATGATATGTCCGTTTTCTATCGTAATCCTGCGCGGCGCACGTGATGCGAGCGCCAAATCATGCGTGATAAGCGCGACCGTTGTCCCGGCCGCGTTAGCCTCTTCTAAAGTGTCGAGCACCGCTTGTG
>MEFT01000128.1:0-5071 GCA_001725215.1 Clostridium sp. SCN 57-10 | reverse complement strand
CCTGTAGGCTCGTCAGCCAGAATGAGCCGCGGCTCGGTTACAAGTGCGCGCGCCACCGCAACGCGCTGCTGCTGGCCGCCGGACAGCTCATTCGGCATATGCGTCGCGCGATCCTGAAGCCCGACGCGCTGCAGCGCGCGAGCAGCTGCCTCCGCGCGCTCTTTACGCGGCGTCCCACGAAAAATAAGCGGCAGCTCGACATTGTCGAGCGCCGTCAATCCAGATACCAGATGAAAGCGCTGAAACACAAAACCGATTTCCCGGTTGCGCATGCGCGCGGTTTTTCGTGCCGCCAGCCGGACGACGCGCTCGCCAAACAGAGAATATTCCCCCTTGGTAGGCGCGTCAAGGCAACCCATGATATTCATCAGTGTCGTCTTGCCCGAGCCCGATGCACCGATGATGGATAGATATTCACCCGGACCGATGGAAAGCGAAACATCGCGCAGCGCCTGCGCCGCCGCGCCCGCGCGGGTATAGGTTTTATAGATGTGAGAAAGCTCGATCACAGACGTGCTCCTTTCGCTTATTGTACTCTTATTATGCCTGTTTTTCAAGAGATCATCCGACTTGCTTTTTTCAAAAATGGGGTTGACTTTTGTGTGCAAATAAACTACACTATTCTTGTACACAAAAAGAGGTGATTGGATGCGCATCACACATGAAGCAGATTATGCCATCAGAATTATTTACGTCTTAAAGAAGCATGGCGGTCTGATTACCGCGCGTGAAATTTCTGAGGAAAGCGGCGTAACCCAGCGCTTTGCGCTGAAAATTCTGCGTAAGCTGGCCGGAGACGGTATCGTAGCCTCGCAGAAGGGCGTAACAGGAGGATACAAGCTTGCGGTCGAACCCGCAAAACTCTCTTTTGCTCGTATCATTGAATGTATTGACGGTCCCTTTGAGATTTCACACTGCCTGAGCGGCGAATTTGACTGCACCCGTATTCCCACGAAAGACGCGTGCGAATTCCGGCGCATCTTTGATTCCATCAGCAAAAAACTCAAGCATGAGTTTGAATGTATTACTATGGATCAGTTTATTTGATCAAAATTTCAGGAGGTTATGTTATGAAAAAGTTTGTTTGCTCCATTTGCGGATATACCCACACCGGTGACGCCGCCCCCGAGTTCTGCCCCCAGTGTAAGGCGCCCGCCTCGAAGTTTAATGAAGCTTCTGGCGATAAGTTCTATGCTTGCGAGCATGTGATCGGCGTTGCGTCCGGTGCTCCCGAAGATATTATGGAGGGTCTGCGCCAGAACTTCATGGGCGAGTGCACCGAAGTCGGTATGTATCTGGCCATGAGCCGTCAGGCCATTCGCGAGGGCTATCCCGAGATTGGCGCTTTCTATCATCAGGCTGCCCTTGAGGAGGCCGATCATGCTTCGCGCTTTGCCGAGCTGCTGGGCGAGGTTGTGTTTGCCGACACCAAGAAGAACCTGATGCTCCGCGCAGACGCCGAGTGCGGCGCGACGGCCGGCAAGTTTGAGCTTGCCAAGCGCGCGAAGGAGCTTAACCTGGATGCGATTCATGACACCGTACACGAGATGGCCAAGGACGAAGCCCGCCACGGCAAAGGCTTCGACGGCCTGCTGAAGAGATATTTCAACGTCTAAGCCAATCGGCTTGCAACATACAGCGAGAGGGAGCAGAAATTCTGCTCCCTCTCGTTTTATCAAAACCGACCAATCGCTGCGCACCACGCAAACCACGCATTGGTATGACCGTGGTTACCCCACCATCAAAAGAAGGCTGCGTGCACGACATTGGTCGCGCGCGTTCCATCCTCTTCCGGCACGATGACTGAAATCTTTATTTCACTTGTCGTTATGTACCGTGCCGGTATCTTTGCGGCTGCCAGAGCTTCCAGCATACGCGATGCAACGCCATAGCTGTTTGCCATACCGACGCCGACGATGGAAACTTTGCATACGCGCTCCTCAACGGTAAACCGTTCGAACCCAAGTGCATCGTGACCTTCGTCAAGCGCGTCAATCACCCATTGCAGCGTGTTTCCAGCCACCGAAAAAACGATTTCGCCCTCCTGAGGCTGCAAAATAATGTCCACGCTGATTTTCTTTCCGGCTAAATACGAAAAGAGCCTGCAGGCCGCGTTTTCCACTGGCTTTAGGCCGAGGACGCGTACCATGGCCACGTTATTATCCCTTGCCACGCCGCTTACGTTCTTTTGTTCCACCGTTACCCCCCTCACCTTTGTGCCCACATTGTTTGTGAAGCTTGAGCGCACCTCAATGGGCACGCCAAAGCGCTTTGCCATTTCCACCGAGCGGTTGTGCAGCACTTTTGCGCCGAGCGACGCAAGCTCGAGCATCTCGTCATAATCAATCTCATAATGCTTCACAGCATCCGGCACGATGCGCGGATCGGCGGAATAGACACCGTCTACGTCGGTATAGATACGGCACACATCAGCTTTAAGCGCCGCCGCAAGCGCAACGGCCGTTGTGTCTGATCCACCGCGCCCGATGGTGGTCACGTCGCCCTGTTCGGTAACTCCTTGAAAGCCCGCCACCACAACAACGCGCCCCTCGGACAGTTCGCGCAAAATGCGTGCCGTATCGATGCTGCGAATGCGCGCGCGTCCATAAAACCGATCGGTGAGGACGCCCGCCTGCCATCCGCAAAGCGACACAGCAGGCACGCCCATACCGCAAAGCGTCATAGCCATCAGGGCACAGCTCGCCTGCTCGCCCGTTGCAAGCAGCGCGTCACATTCGCGTGCGCTTGGGCGCGCACACGTTTCACCGGCAACCTTAAGCAATTGGTCGGTCGTACGTCCCTGCGCCGATACGACGGTGACCACGCGATGCTCGTGTCTATATTCTGCCGCGGCGAGCGCCGCCGCGTTCTTAATTTTTTCAATGTCGCTCAACGAAGATCCGCCAAATTTCTGCACGATTAGAGCCATCTTATCCCTCCATCCTGAATTTCGAGACGTACTCATGCTGCCACACCACAGTATATGTGGTAGACGCGTGATACGCTATTTGAAATCCGGACTGTTAATTGCGGCGAAAACAGTGTATAATGACAATATATGCCGCCGCTGTCCGAGGAGGAACACTTATGAAACTACATGAAAACCGGCACATCAACTTTTTTCTCAAGCTGCTTTACGTATTGGTGGCAGCATGCGCGGGTTATATCTTTTTCAAGTATCTGCTAGGGTGGTGCGTGCCGCTCATTTTGGCCTTCCTGCTTTCCCAGCTTATCATCAGGCCGGTCAACTGGCTTTCTCGGAAAACCGTTGTTCCGCGCGGCGTTTGGTCGGGTCTATGCACGCTTCTATGCGTCACGCTGGTGGGTACGCTGGTCTATCTTATCATCTCTCGTCTGGTATACGAGACGGTCGGCTTTTTTAACGGACTTCCGTCCATGCTTGCGCAGCTGCCCAAGCTCACAGAAGGACTTAAGCATTCGCTTGACGACTTTGTCGCAGGGCTGCCCGCCTTTCTGCGTGAAGCCCCGATTTTCCGGTTGGAGCTTGCAGATGTAATCGCAAGCATCAAGCTGCCGCAAATCAGCGCCTCCGCCATGTGGTCGTCGTTTTCTTGGGCGGTTTCATCTGTGCCTGGCGCGCTGCTTACTACCGTCTTCATTTTTGTATCCACTTTTTTCCTTACAAGCCAGCGTGCCGACATTACTTCGTTTTTAAAGCGGCAGATGAGCCCCGCCCTGCAGGTGGCAAGCAAGCGCATTTATGATTTCATTTTTTCCTCGATGTTTGGTTGGCTGCGCGCGCAGGCCCTGCTCATTTCCATCACGTTCTGCGAGCTTTCTATCGGTTTTTTCATCATGCGCCAGCCTTATATCCTTCTGCTTGCGCTTATGATCGCCATCATCGACGCGCTCCCCATCCTCGGCGTGGGGACCGTTCTGATCCCGTGGGCGCTGATTTCTCTCTTCCTCGGTAACTTCCCCAAAGCGCTAACGCTGTGCATCCTGTACGCCGTCATTCTCATTGTACGCAACTCCATTGAGCCTCGCGTCCTCGGCGCACAAATCGGACTCAATCCCTTTGTTACGCTGCTCTGCCTTTATTTTGGCTACCGCCTTGCCGGTTTTGCGGGTATGTTCATTCTTCCCGTTTCCGTGCTTTGCGTCGTCAAGCTGAAAGAATGGAATTATCTGCATCTGTGGAGGTAAGTATGAAATTTGTATCATGGAACGTCAATGGTCTGCGCGCCTGCATCGGCAAGGGCTTTTTTGATACGCTCTCGGACTTTGATGCTGATTTTTTCTGTATGCAGGAAACCAAGATGCAGCCTGACCAGCTTACCGAGCCGCTGGACGGCTATCACGCGTTTTGGAACAGTGCCGAGAAAAAAGGTTATTCAGGTACGCTGATTTTGGCGAAACAGCCGCCCCTGCGCGTCACACTTGGCCTTTCCATTCCCGAGCATGACACTGAAGGGCGCATGGTCACCCTTGAGTATGATCAGTTCTTTCTTGTAAACTGTTATACACCCAATGCGCAGCGCGAGCTTGCGCGGCTCGACTACCGCCTTGCCTGGGATGCCGCATTTCGTGACTATCTTTGCGCGCTTGACGCGCAGAAACCTGTTATCCTATGCGGCGACCTCAATGTGGCGCACACAGAAATCGATCTGAAAAACCCGAAGAGCAACGTGGACAACGCCGGCTTTTCCCCGCAGGAGCGCGCAAGCTTCACACAGCTGCTCTCGTGCGGTTTTGCCGATACCTTCCGCCGTCTGCACCCCGACGCAACGGGCGCCTATACCTGGTGGAGCTATATGTTTCAGGCGCGCAAGAACAACGCGGGGTGGCGCATCGACTATTTCCTTGTGTCAGAGCGTCTGATGCCGCAGGTCGTATCGGCCGACATTCACGCCGATATCATCGGCAGCGACCACTGCCCCGTTTCGCTCACGCTCGCTCAGTGAGGTGGCCGCCATGGACGAGATACGCGACTTTTTCCCTGTGTGGGATCAGCTTTCGTCTGAAGACCGCGACGCCCTGCAAGCCAACGCCATGACGCGTCCCGTGCATGCCGGAGAAGTGATTCATCGCGGTGCGTACGACTGCGTTA
>MEFT01000127.1:5978-11091 GCA_001725215.1 Clostridium sp. SCN 57-10 | reverse complement strand
ACCGACATAGATCGCATAGGCATCAGCAGTGGTAGCGCCGGGGATCGCTGCGGTGTCCATATTGACATAAGCAACCGCCAACGTGATGGCATTGTTCTTCGTGCTGGTCGCATAGAACATCGCGCCACCCGGAGCAGCAGGCGATACCGCAATGCTACCAAGCTCAGAAGCCTTAACGACCGCATACTTGGTGGTGCTGTACTTCACGAACACATAGGTGTCATCCGTTGCAGTCATGAAGCTGCCATCAATCGTAAAGTACTTATTGGTTCTGTTGTAAGTGACAGACTCAGGGGCAGCTGTGTTGCCAGCGGCAAAGGTCGTTGCGCCCGTGGAATCCGTCGGAACCACGATCTTGCTGTCGCCATCGCGGAAAGAAATCTTGCCGTCCTTGATGACGTACTGCACAACCTTACCCTTGAGGGCAACAGCGTTTGTAGCATTAGCATAGACGGCAGTGGAGCCATCTGCATCATAGTACTCCATGATCTTGCGTTCGCCAGAAGCAAGCAGGACATCAACCTTAGCCGGGGTATCAAACGAGCCGCCGGTGCTGGTGCCAGCCTGCGTATCGACGACAAGAGCAAAGTCATTGCCCCAGCTCGTGGTCGTAGCGACTTCGGTCGTAGCAAGAACCATATACACGCCATCCGAGTATACGCTGTATTCTTTGCCGAAGGAGGTGGGGACGTTCGTGCTGTCATACGCATTGGCAGCAAACTTATACTTTGCGCCGCCGATGGTATAGGTCGTTCCGCTGACAGCCGAGAAGGTGCCCTTCACCGCCTCAATCTTCGAGATGACATCTTCGCCAGCCAGGTTCTTGGTCAGCTTAACGATGTCGCCCTTTGCGACGCTGTCAACAAAGACAACCTTGTTGTAGTCAGCAACCTTAGCGGTCTTAAAGAGATCCGCAGCGGCCAGATTTTTCACCGTGAACTTGCCCTCAGCAGGCTTGTACTCGGAGACCTTGCCGTACGTCGCATTGAACTGAACAACGACATCAATCACGCCATCGCCAGTCTGGTCGATGAAACGGAACGAATCGTTGATTCGCGTATCAAGAACACCAAACAGGGCAGCCATAGTCTGTGCGGGCTGCGCGCCGGAAGTCTTAACATAGTTCATCGCAACGCTCGTCGCATGGGTATACTCAGTCTTAGCATAGCCGGGCAGTTCGAGCGTGTACTCGGTGCCTGTTGCAACTTCCTTCAGGGTAACATCGGAAGCGTTGACATTGTAAACCTTCGACTTGCCGGAAGCATAAACGTCGTACACCTCGTTGGTGTTGCCGTTGTAAACGACGGTCAGGCTCTGATAGCGCAGATCCTGATCGACCTTGACGGTGAACGAATCACTACCAATCGAGATGCCTGTGGAAGTGAAGGTAGCAGGTACACCGGTCTTGGTCGCAAGGCCGAAATACTTCGTACCGACGAGAATCTGAGTGCCGATCGCGCCGTTGACCAGCTCGCCGCTCAGATAGACGGCCATGTTGGTGCGGAGCAGGCAGTTCGAGAACATAACAGCGGCATACTGACGGGGAGCAGCGCCGACATAAGCGGGAGCGTACTTGTTGAACAGGCCAGCGTTCTCGGCGTCAGCCAGAACCTTGGACTGCCAAGCAGAGCCGGTGTAGCCCTGGATGTCAGCCTTGTAGCCAGCGGCCACGAGCAGCATCTTGGCCAGCTCAACGCCGGTCAGCTTGCCTTCCGGATTGAACTTGTTGTTGCCGACACCGGCGATGATGCCGACGCTGGCGCAGTAGTTGATGAAGCCTTCAGCCCAGTGGCCCTTCGTGTCGGTAAAGACATTCTGGCCCTTCCAGCCGTCAGCGTTGGTGTTGCCGCCGGTGCGGACAACATAGACCATCTTCGCGGCTTCGGCGCGGGTGATGGTAGCCGTCGGGTTAAAATTGCCCTTCGTATCGCCGGTCATGATCTTCAGCGAGTTAACAAGGTTAACGGCCGACATCGTTTCCGAAGCGATCGCGCTTTCGTCTTTGTACGCAGCGAAAGCGGTGAGCGAGAACAGGGTAGCGAGCGCAATGGTGAGCGCAAGAACCTTTTTGAGAGTTCTCATTCGATTTTCCTCCTAAGTATTTTTTTCGCGGATGACTCCGCTGTTCATAAGCATCATAGCAAACCCCGGCGCGCGGCGCAAGAGGTTTCGGCGCACTGTAACACAAGTGTAACATTGGCGCATCGGCGGGAAACCACACCCCCTCCATAAGCCCGCAAGGCCTTATATATCAGGGTTTGCGGCGACATATGCGTCGGTAACCCTGTCCACTTTAGGGGGTAGCCAGCCGGAGGGTTTGCTCCCCCCGGTTAAGCCTTGAGCTCGCGCACCAGTGCCTCCGCCGCCGCGCGGATATGCTCCGCCTTGGTGGCGAGGTTGACGCGGATGAAGCCGGTGCCGACCGGTCCGAACCAGTCGCCGTAATCGACCGCAAGGCGGCAGCGCCGCGCGATCATTTCTTCCTCCTCGCCCGGTTTGAGATAGGCGCGCAGATCGATCCACTGCAGATAGGTGCCCTCCAGCGGGCTGACGACGGCGCACGGCAGTCCCTCCGCGAGAATGGCGCGCATGATGCCGTCATTCTCGCGCACCTGCTCAAGCAGTGACGCAAGCCAGCCCGCGCCGCCCTCAAACGCGGCCTGCGCCGCGACGTAACCGTCTATGCTGCCCGCGGTAAGATGCAGCGGCTTGACAAACGCGTCAAACTTCGCGCGCAGCTCGTCATCCGGAATAACGACGAACGCGTTGTTGAAGCCCGCGAGGTTGAAGGTCTTGGACGCCGACGCGAACGTGACGACCTTTTCCGGCTTCCCGGCGGCGAGCGCCGTGGGGAGGTGCTTATGTCCAGGCTGCACAAGGTCTTGATGGATTTCGTCGGACAGGATGACGACGCCGTGCTTTTCGCAGATTTCGCACATGCGCGCAAGCTCTTCGCGCTGCCACACGCGCCCCGCGGGGTTGTGCGGCGAACTTAAAATAAAGACCTTGACGTTGTTTTCCGTTATGTCGCGCTCAAACCGCGCGAAGTCGACGGTGTAGACGCCGCCATCATTGACCAGCGGACTTTCGACCAGCGTACGTCCATGATCGCGCACGGCGTAGAAGAACGGATAGTAGACGGGCGTCATCACGATGATGCCATCGCCCGGCCGGGTCAGCAACGTGACGAGCCAGTTGATGCCCGCGACAATGCCGGGCGAATAGCGCAGCCAGTCGCGCTGCGGCTCATAGCCGTGGCGCTCGCGCTCCCAGTTGAGAAACGCGGTGTAATAGCTTTCGGGCGTTTTGTAATAGCCGAACACACCGTGGTCGCACAGCTCGTGCAGCCGCTGCGCGACGAGCGCGGGCGCCTTAAAGTCCATGTCCGCGATCCACAGCGGAAGCAGATCGTCTTCACCAAAGCGGGCCTTAAGCTCGTCCCACTTCAGGCAGCCTGTGTTGCGCCGGTCGGTGTATACCAATTTTTCTTGTTCCATACTCATTCTCCCCTGTCGCTTTTGCACCATATTATAACGCCGGCACGTAAAAATTGCAATGCGGCGCGGCGGTTGCTTTTTGCCGCCGCTTATGACATAATAATAAGACAGACACATGGGGGTGTGATAAAATGGACGAAAAAGAATTGCTGACCGAGCAGATGCTTACGCTGAATAACCCCGAGCGCCTTTACAAGCTTGCGCAGAAATATGCGCTTGAGTTGTGCGACAAGAAGAATTTTGTCGTCATGTTTGAAAACGGCACCATCGCGCGGCTCGAACCGGGCGAATGTGAAAATGATAAAGACAAAGCCGTTGAGGCCGCCGCGCGCAAGCTGGAAAGCGAGCCGGACGACGCATACGGATTGATGGAGATCGGCGTGCGCGGGGCAAACATCGTGTTCTGCCTTTTTTCTTCGGTGAACGGCGTGATGAACCGCATCTTCACCCATGTGGAGCTGACGCCGGAGGCCGATCGTGCCGAAGTCGACGCCGCTGACCTTGCGCGCCTGTGCCGTCTACGTGACCGAGCCGAGCGGCGCGCTGTCGCTGTCGCCTTCCGCGGGAGGGTATATCGCTTGTAAGTGGCGTGCTGTAAGTGGTTTTGTGTGCCCTTTGCACGCGCTATATATCAATAGAATACGAGCCGGGATAAGCCGAATGGCTTATCCCGGCTTTTGCATTTTCAGGGCATTTTCGTTTCGCTAGGCGGTATACTGTTCCGTCATACGATCCCTTGTGTTTTTATACATCATCCTCGAGTGCCAGAAAATCTGCGGCATGCATTTTTCGCTTAAAAAACTTGAAACATTTTAACATTTTTCTGTATTTATTGTCCAATTCCATACAGCATATTTTAGCGCATTTGTATGAATCGCTTGATTTTTGTCGAATGATGTATTGCTTTTTGTTAAATTTGCAGTAATATTACACTATGTGCCTCGCCATTTTGTGTCATGCATGGTTTTTCCAAGGACGTCCTTTTTGTTCGCATTTTCGCATAAGATGTATAAATGCTCTGCCGGAGCTTTTATAAAAAATCAAAAGGAGAGTCATCTATGAAAAGGAAGCTTGCATTGCTACTCACGCTTGTCATGATCCTTGGCGCCTTTGCCGCCTGCGGCAAAGATAACGTCGAGCCGGGCGCTACCACAACCTCGGCCGGTCCCGCTGCCACCAAGCCCGCCACGCCGGGTGCCGTGACATACAACGACAATTACGGCTATAACGTGCTCCGCCTTGCGCTGGAAGCCGAAATCGAAACGGCCGACGTGCAGCTTACCACCGCTGACTACACCATCCCGATGAATATCTATGACTGCCTCGTATCCATTCAGGCAAAGAGCGACGGCTCGTCTGAAATCGTTCCCTCGCTTGCCGAAAGCTGGGACATCTCGACGGACGGTCTTGTTTACACCTTCCACCTTCGCCAGGGCGTCAAGTTCCATAACGGACAGGAGCTTGAGGCGGACGACGTGAAATACACGGTCGAACGCATGATGGATCCCGAGCGCCTTGCAAAAAACACCGACTGTATGGATATGATTAAGGGCGCCAAAGCGAGACTCGACGGCACCGCCACCGAGGTCGAGGGCGTCAAGGTCATCGACAAATAC
>MEFT01000127.1:0-5908 GCA_001725215.1 Clostridium sp. SCN 57-10 | reverse complement strand
ACGCTTGAGCAGGCGTACGCCCCGTTCCTCGCCAACCTCTGCGTGCCGGGCGCTTCGATCTACAACCGCGAAGCGTGCGACCTGGCCGACGAAAAGGGCGGCGGAAAAACGGCCAGCCAGTTCGGCAACATGGCCGAATACACCGTCGGCACCGGCCCCTTCATGATGAAGGACTGGGTGCTCAACGACCACATCTACCTCGAGACCTTCAAGGATTACTGGAAGGGCGCTTCCAAGCTGGACGGCGTGCTCTTCACCGTCATCACCGACAACGAAACGCGCAACATGCTGTTTGAGTCGGGCCAACTTGATGAATTCGACCTTGACTCGGCGCGCGAGAAAATTAACTATTACGTCAACTCGACCGACTGGAAGGAAAACGTCATCATCGGCAACCGCGTCGGTACATATTATTACTCGATTAACGAATCGATCGAACCGTTTAATAATGTGCTTGTCCGTAAAGCCGTTCAGCGCGCTATCGACCGTCAGTCCATCCTTGACGCGATGTACGCCAGCGCGGGCGTCGTAGCGAATGGCATCTTCGCCCCCGGCATGATCGGCTGGAACGAAAACCTGCCCAAAATCGAATACAACCTTGAGGAAGCCAAAGCCATGCTTGCCGAGGCCGGCTATCCGAACGGCTTTGAAATGACCATCTGCCAGACGACCGATTCGCCCACCACCCTTTCGATCAACGAAATCGTGCAGTCTCAGCTTGCCGAAATCGGCATCACCGTGAAAATTGAGCAGATGGACTCTGCCACATGGTATGACGTGCGCCGTACCGGCGCCCTGCCCATGTACATGACCTCCTGGTCGGCCGACTTCAACGATCCCGACAACTTTATCTATACCTTCTTCTCGAGCAAGAACACCGTCACCCGTTCCTTTAACTATGGCAATCAGGACGCCATTGCCCGCATCGAAGCGGCGCGCTACATGGTCGATCCCGACGCCCGCGTAAAGGAATATCAGGATCTCGAAAAAATCGTCATTCAGGACGACGCCGCGTGGATCCCCCTGTTCCACCTGCAGCATGTGTGGGTCTTCAGCGACCGCATCAACGGCTACACGCCGCACTGGGCGGGCTGGTCCGGAACCTGCTACTGGAGCGTTTCGATCGATCCGCAATAACCTCACCGGCCATAAAGCGAAGTCTTTGGGGCAGTCAAAGGCGAACGCGCCTTTGACTGCCCCGTTTCAAGTTATTTCATAGGAACAGGGGGATGATACCAAATGCTCCGTTATATCATAAAACGCATCGCAATTGCGGTTCCCGTACTGATCGTCGTCGTATTGATCATTTTCTGGATGCTTAACGTGCTTCCCGGCAACCCCATCTCCATCATGATGGGTGAAAAGGCGAGCGAAGCCGTCATCCAGCGCGTAACGCAAGAAATGGGTCTGAACGACCCGTGGCCGTTGCGCTTTGCGCGCTATGTCTTAAACGCCGCACAGGGTGACTTTGGCCGTTCGTATAAGCTCAACCGCCAAGTGACCGATCTGATCGCCGAGTCGTTTCCCAACACGGTCAAGCTTGCCGTTTCCGCGGCGCTTGTCGCGTGGCTCATCGGCATTCCGGCCGGCATTGTGTCCGCCATCAAAAAGAATTCCCTGGTCGATCACGCGTTTATGGGCTTTGCGCTCTTCGGCATATCCATGCCCGTTTTCTGGGCGGCCATGCTGATGCAATGGGTGTTCGGCTTTAAACTCAATGTTTTGCCCATTTCGGGCTACGGTACGCTGGCGCATATGGTGATGCCCGCCATCGTGCTCGGCTGGGCGTCGTCCGGCTCGATTGCGCGCATGACGCGCTCTAACCTGCTTGAGGTCATGCGCAACGACTATATTCGCACTGCGCGCGCAAAGGGCCTCAAGGAATCGCTCGTCGTTTACCGCCATGCGCTGAAAAATTCCATGATGCCCGTCGTCACTATGATGGCCATTCAGTTTGCGGGACTTTTGTCAGGCGCCGTCATTACGGAAAACGTGTTTAACATCGGCGGTATCGGCCGCCTTACGGTCGACGCGATCAACAAGCGCGACATGCCGCTGCTGCAGGGTGCGGTACTTTTCTCCACCGTGCTCATCATCCTCGGCAACCTCATCGCGGATATTATGTACTCGTTCCTCGATCCGCGCATCAGAGTTTAGGGAGGTGTTGTATATGAATGCACCGTATCAGAATCCTCTGCAGGAGGACGAGCGCGTCCCCGTTTCGGAAGCCGTACACGACACCGACCGCATCTATTTTGCGGAAGAGGAAGAGCCTGTCAGCGCGGAAAGCGACCGCACGTGGGACCGTATCCGGTCCATGTTGCGTACCAATAAGCTTGCACTCATCGCCGCCGTTGTCATTGTGCTCATCGTTCTGGCCGCCATTTTTGCGCCTGTTGTGGCACCGTATGACCCCAACGTGCAAAGCCTTGCCGACCGCCTGCAGGGTCCCTCCTCCCGCCACCTGCTGGGCACCGACGAGTTCGGCCGCGACGTGTTCTCGCGCCTGATTTACGGCTCGCGCGTTTCGCTTGTTATCGGCCTTGTGCCAACGTGCATCTCCATGACCATCGGCACCATTTTGGGGCTGATCGCGGGCTTTGTGGGCGGCAAGGCAGACTTTTTCATCATGCGTCTTGCCGACGTTATGCTTGCCTTCCCGTCTCTGCTGCTCGCCATGCTTGTTATGTATACGCTGGGCGCCAATCTGTTTAACATCTTCCTTGCTCTGAGCCTCGTCAGCTGGGCGGGCACTGCACGAATTGTTCGATCGCAGACGCTTTCGCTGCGCGAAAAAGAGTTCGTCGAGGCGGCGACGTCGATCGGCGTCAAAAAGAGCACCATTATGCTGCGCCACATCCTGCCCAACTGCGTGCCCTCGCTTATTGTGCTGTTCACGATGAACGTGCCAGGTTCCATCCTTTCGGAATCAAGCCTGTCCTTCCTTGGCATCGGCGCGCAGCCGCCTTCCACCAGCTGGGGCCTTATGGTGTTCCGCAGCAAAAAATATCTGACGCAGACCCCTGTCGCAACGCTCTCTCCGGGCGTTGCCATCCTCATCCTTGTGCTTGCGTTCAACTTTTTGGGCGATGGCCTGCGCGATGCCATCGATCCCTACCTGAAGGATTGAGGAGGACGACATGGAAAATATTCTTGAAATCAAAGGGCTGAAAACCCAGTTTTTCACTAAGCGCGGCGTTGTTCCCGCCGTTGATGGCATAGACATCGCCGTGCCCGCCGGCAAAATCGTCGGCATCGTGGGCGAATCAGGCTGTGGCAAAAGCGTCACAGCCATGTCCATCATGCAGCTGGTGCAGCGTCCGGGCCGCATCGTCGAAGGCAGCATCCTGCTCGACGGCGATGAGCTGGTCGGCAAGACACCGGCGCAGATTAATGACATCCGCGGCGATAAGATCGCCATGATCTTTCAGGAGCCGATGACGTCGCTCAACCCGGTCTACACGGTCGGCAAGCAGGTCTCCGAGGCCATTCTGCTGCACCAGAAAGTCACGCGCGAAGAGGCAAAGCACCGCACCATTGAAGCCTTTCGCGAGGTCGGCATCCCCGAGCCGGACAAACGCTACAGCTCATATCCCCACCAGCTTTCGGGCGGCCTGCGTCAGCGCGTCATGATCGCTATGGCTCTTGTGTGCAACCTCCGGCTTATGATCGCCGATGAGCCGACGACAGCGCTCGACGTAACCATCGAAGCGCAGATTCTGCACCTGATGCGCGAGCTGCAAAAGAAAAACGGCACCTCGATTATCATGATTACCCACAACCTCGGCGTGGTCGCCGAACTGTGCGACATCGTATATGTTATGTATGCCGGCAAGGTGATGGAAACGGCGACCGTCTACGATCTGTTTGACGCGCCGCTCCACCCCTATACTTACGGTCTGCTTAACTCAATTCCTAAAACGGCACTTACGCGCGAGCGGCTCTATACCATTCGCGGCATGGTTCCCAACCTTTTGGATCTGCCGAAGGGATGCCGCTTCTGCCCGCGCTGCGACCGGGCTATGAAAATCTGTACCGAACGCGAGCCGGAGCTGGCGGAGGTGGCGGCAGGCCATTTCGTGCGCTGCCACCTGTACGATAAGGAGGTCATGAAGGATGGGCGATAAAAAGCTGGTTGAGGTGAACGGGCTGACGAAGGAATTTCGCGTCAACTCGAGCATCTGGAAAAACAGCCGTGCCGTCGTACACGCCGTAACCGACGTGACGTTTGACATTTACGAAGGTGAAACACTGGCGCTTGTTGGCGAGTCGGGCTGCGGCAAAAGCACGCTCGGGCGGCTTATCCTCAGTCTCATCGAGCCGACACGCGGCACCGTGACGTTTGACGGTGTGAATATGCAGTCGCTTAAGTCTGAGCAGCTGCGCACCATGCGCCGCCAGATGCAGATCATCTTCCAAGACCCCTACGCAAGCCTTAACCCGCGCTGGACGATCCGCGACATCGTGGCCGAACCGCTGGTCACGCATAAGGTTTACAAGACGAAGGACGAGGTCACGGCGCGCGTGCAGGAGCTGCTCAAAAAATGCGGCATCCGTCCCGAATATATGAACCGCTATCCGCACCAGTTTTCGGGCGGCCAGCGCCAGCGTGTCGGCATTGCGCGCGCGCTTGCGCTCAACCCGAAGCTGATCGTTTGCGACGAGCCTGTTTCGGCGCTCGACGTATCGATTCAGTCACAGGTGCTCAATCTGCTCGGCGACCTGCAGAAGGAAATGGCGCTTACCTATTTGTTCATTTCGCATGACCTGTCGGTCGTGCGCTATCTGTCCGACCGCGTATGCGTGATGTTCCTCGGCAAAATGTGTGAGCTGGGCGTCACGCGTGACATTTACGACAAGCCTCTGCACCCCTATACGCGCTTTTTGCTTGAGGCGGTGCCCAAGCCGAATCCGCGCCTGCGCAAGGAAGATAAAAACATGCTGGAGGGCGATATTCCAAGCCCTGTCAATCCTCCCAGCGGCTGCCGCTTCCACACACGCTGCCCCTACGCCAAAGATATCTGCGCGCAGCAGGAGCCTGCGCTGCGTTCGGTGGAAGGTCGGCTGTCTTTGCTCTCAAAGCTGCAATGCCCGCGCCGAAACGGCGCGGGCATTTTCCCTCCATATCTCCGCGCAAAGCCTTGCCAGCGGGCTCGCGATGCATTATAATAATGGTTGCCGCACCGCTTGTGTGCACTGAAGCACTGAAATCAATACCCGAAGGGGGCGTTTTTATGCCGGATAATGACCTTGGCGTACAGATCAGCAAAACGATTGAGAGCGTGCTCAACTCGCAGGGCATTGCCGATCTGAAGCACAGCATCAATGCTGCGCTTGGCGAGGCAGCGCGCGCCGCCTCCCGCGGCGCATCCGACTTTTACAACGAGGCCGAACGCGGCGTGCGCCGCGCGATGGCTTCACCCGCCGCTGCACCTGTCAAAAAGGCCGTGGCACGTATTAGCAAAAAAGGATCGGCCGCCGGCGTCGTCATGAAGGTATTCGCTTCGATCGGCCTTGGCATCTCAGGTTCGCTTGGGCTTGCATGGTTTATTACGCTGATGGCCGCCGCCGACCCGAGCGTCGTAACGGGGCTTGCCGGGGGCGCCGCCGCCGTGCTTGCCGCGTCGGTTCCGCTCATGATGCGAGGCAGCGCTCTTTCGCGCCGCTACAAGCGCTACCAGCTTTACTGGCGCGTGCTTGAGGGACGTACGGGCTGCTCCATTCGCCAGCTTTCCAATGCAACGGGCAAATCGCAGCGTTTCATTGCTCGTGAGTTGCGCGCGATGACAAACGAAGGCATGTTCCGCGAGGGTTATTTAGACGAGAGCGAGGAGTATTTCCTCACCGACTACGGCGCGCTGCTGCATCATAATGCACAGCGCACGAACGCCCGCCAGCTTGCCTCTGC
>MEFT01000126.1:2033-7184 GCA_001725215.1 Clostridium sp. SCN 57-10 | reverse complement strand
ATTGCGCAGAAATACGGTGCCCAGCATAAGTAAGCACCCTAATCCCGCCGGTTCGGCAGATTTAGCCGCCGCCCCGGCTCTTAAAATTTTTTCGCCGCATCATACGATCCCTCTTGACAACAGCCGACCTTTCATGCTAAACTTGAAAAGCTGATTGAATCAGTGTCGAACTTGCGCGGGTGTAATTCAATGGTAGAATGTCAGCCTTCCAAGCTGAATACGTGGGTCCGATTCCCATCACCCGCTCCAACCATGAGCGCGTGAATCATGCATATGCGCCCGTAGCTCAGTCGGATAGAGCAACTGCCTTCTAAGCAGTAGGCCAGGGGTTCGAATCCCTTCGGGCGTGCCATTCAATTTGATATGGTGGGTATAGCTCAGTTGGTTAGAGCGCCAGATTGTGGTTCTGGATGTCGTGGGTTCGAATCCCATTACCCACCCCATTTTCTTTTTTTATCTTCCCGTTGCGATGGGATGTCGCCAAGCGGTAAGGCACCAGACTTTGACTCTGGCATTCGTAGGTTCGAATCCTGCCATCCCAGCCAGTTCTTTCCGCCTTGGCTAAACGGCAGGGCGTTTTTCTATTTGCGCCCCGGCGCTCCATAAGAGTCATTAGCTCAGTCGGCAGAGCACCTGCCTTTTAAGCAGGGTGTCCGGGGTTCGAATCCCCGATGACTCACCAAATAAAAAAGACAGGCTTTGCCTGTCTTTTTTATTTGACCCCCGCGAAGTAATCACCTTGACAGCACACTCCTTCGGCGCGATAATGGTAAAAAACGGTGCTGCCGTCTTTTAAACGAAGGAGAACTCAGCATGATAGATAAACGCAACCATGCCGCGATGAAGCGCCCGACCGTATTATTGCTCTGCCTGCTTTTGGCGGTAAACGTCTTTGGCTGCGGGCGCGCCAGCCCCGCCGCAGCGGAATCCTCGGAAGCGGCGAAAACGACGGAGGCGCTTTCTACATCCGCGCTTACGACGCCTCCGGCGCCCGACGAGGCGACGTTGCTTCTCGAGCAGGTTCAAAAAGAGGCGGACGCGCTTCGAACAAGCATTTTAAGCAGCAAAACAACGCTCGTAAAAGCCGACACGTTTACGGAAGGCGAAACCTACAACGGAACGGCCTATTATGTTTCGAGCATGGGTGATGACGCAAACGACGGACGTTCCCCCGAAACCGCCTGGGCTACGTTGGAGCGTGTGAGCGGTGCTGCGCTCAAACGCGGCGACGCGGTGTTTTTTGAGCGTGGCGGCACATGGAACGGGCAGCTTTTCGGCCGCGACGGCGTTACCTATTCTGCGTATGGCGAGGGCGAAAAACCCCGCTTTTATGGTACATCGCGCATAGCGAGCGACCCTGCAGACTGGACGCTTCTCGCCGGCACGGATAATGTCTGGATTTACAAGGACGCAGTACCCGACTGCGGCTGCATCGTTTTTAATGAGGGCGAAGCAAACGGAATCCGCGTAACGCCTTGGTATATCGACGGTCAATGGGTGCCTGCCAACACGCCGGATAGGGTGTTTGACGTCGCAAAAGACCTAAAGGACGACCTCAGCTTCTACTCCGCCACCGATATGTTCTCAACCGTGCCTTTGACCGGGCGAGAAGTACCGGCAGACCCCAGGCCGCTTTATCTGCGCTGCGACGCGGGAAACCCCGCCAAGGTATTCTCGTCGGTGCGGTTTATGCTTCTGGGCGACACCATAGTCCCCGGCAAGGACAATGTGTTTGATAACCTTGCCATACTTTATTGCGGCTCGCACGGCATCTTTAACTGGGGATCGCGGCTCGTGGTGCAAAACTGCGAGCTCGGCTGGATCGGCGGCTGCATCCACTATTACGTTGACGGCAAAGAACCCATGCGGTTTGGCAACGGCGTGGAAAACGACGGCAGCTACGACCTGTACATCGTGCGCAACTGCTATATTCACGATATTTACGATGCGGGCGCGAGCAACCAAGGGGACGGGCGCATGGAAAACATCACTTACTCGGGCAATCTGATCGAACGCTGCGATTACGGCATCGAGATCTTCTGCTGGACAGAGGCGGATGGAGACGGGAACAAAAACCTTTATAAAAATCTTTTGATCGAAAATAATTACATCCTTTATTCCGGCTATGGCTGGTGCGTGCAGCGACCGGTCAATAACTGGGACGCCGCGATTATGGGCCACGATGCGATGACGCCCTGCGAAAACTATGTGATACGCAACAACGTGCTTTGCCTTGCGAAAACAAGCCTACTTGTGATCGGGCAAACGCCCGAAGGTGAGCCGACGTTATCCGGGAACACCTATATTCAGCGTGAGAGCGCGCCCATGCTTTTCAAATGGAAGATGCTCGCTTATAGAGCCGGATGGGATCCGGGAAAGGTTGCGCTTTTAGAGCTTGATCCGGGCGCCAAAGTTGCAGTCGGAGCACTGACCGTAAAAAAATGATCGTATCCGATTGGCTGTCGTATTGAAACACGGCTGCCGTTCTCGCGAAAAAAAATGCAGGCAGCCCTTGATGGGGCTGCCTGATCTGTCCAATTAGATATTATTCGGCGCAATGGGGCGGGCATCCCAGAGCTTTGCCTTCATTAAACTGAGCAAGAGGCTCTTGAACGTCAGAGGCACCATCCATTCCACCCTCTGGAGACGCCCCAAGGAAATTATCAGCGGCCACAATGGCAAGAAGCGCAGCGTTGCAAGGCTGAACACCCAACGCGATTAATCTCAAAACGTTTAGCTTTGCTGCGAGCAGCTGTGCATAAAGGACTTGATACGGGCCCGCATACGGAGGCGAGTCCGGTGCCGGAGGAGCGGGAGTATTAAAATCCAGCACGCTTATTGCATTTGATGTGGTGACAATAAAGCTGAGCCCTGTACCGCTGCCGAGCATTATTGACCCACCCGTCGCCGTAATCAGAGCGTTGGTTTCATCCGGATGCTCTCGATAAAACCCAATGGTGTGCGTGCAGGCGACTCCAATGGGGCATTCTCCGGTGCCAGGGGTTCCACATACCAATCCATTGGGAGCCGCAGTCGCCGTCGCAGAAAACACCAACGGAATCTGGACGCAAATATTTTGACTGACCGTAAAACTGCAAGATCTCTCCAAGCGGCCCGGACAGCTTCCTATGATTGGGCCGCCAAGGCACTGAGATCTGCTTTCGCCGCTCGTGACGCTAGGTAAAATTGTTACAATTCCTTGCACACATACATTTTCATGAACCACTGTAGGACAATCATTTTCAGCCAGCATAACATCCGCCACTAAAGCTTCGGCACCAGAATTCATTTGTACACATTCAGGACAATTTGCCAATCAGAACACGCCCTTCGAATATTTTGATCACAGACCTTTAGCAAAACTCCTTAATCGTCAAATGGGCAAAACTGAGGGCGTAAGTCTGTACTGCACGGCTTTTTGGGCGGAGTGCAGCATGGACCCAAATCAGCTTTGCCGCAACAGGATATTCTGCCATTGACATCTACGTCAACGTCGAATGAGATAGGAATTTCGATGCAAAGAATCTGTGTAAGGGTAAAGCCGCATTCCCCGTTTCTCCTTATGTTACAACAGTCTCCCCTGTATATATCACAATTACAATCTTGATTAAAATCAGCTGCAACACAATATACCTTAGGTGTGCCGTGTTTCACAAGCGGAGTAATGACAACCTGCGCCTGCACCTTCACCAGCTGATGGACAATCGCTTCATTATCATCGTTCGTACTTGGACTAGGCAATGTGCTCACCTTCCTCGCTGTATTTTATGTAGCACAAAGCACGGAAGTTCCATCAGCACCTATCTCGTATTGCGCCGATCCGTTCTTTGTCAAACCCAAAGGCATCGGACTGCCGCGCTTACTTTTTACACCAACTGCAGCATATTGCCCAATCAAAGAGAGGCGTCCATTCTATCTGCGGCTCCTCTTTTCTGCGCCCTTATTTCCTTTTTTCTCTTTTCATTTTCCAGTTCTGTTTCCGCGTTCTCACACAATTTCAGTAAAAAACATTCAAAATTCGTCTTTTACCATCTTTTTTTGCGTCGCTCTGCCATTTCACCAAAATCGGCCGAAATTTCAGCTTTCCACACCGCTCTTTTTATGGTATAATGATATTATACTGACATAAAGGGGGATTTTTATTTGCCGGTATTTCTGCTTTTTACCGCCGCTGTGCTGATCGCCTGCGTGGGCTTCAGCAAACTATCGAACCGACTTGGGATTCCCGTCCTGCTTGCCTTTATTTTGCTGGGCATGGCCTTTGGTTCCGACGGACTGTTTAAAATTCCGTTCGACGACTTCCATATCGCCGAGCAAATCAGCTCGATCGCACTCATTTTTATCATGTTTTACGGCGGCTTCGGCACCAAATGGAGCGAGGCTGCGCCCGTTGCCACGCAGGCTGTGCTGCTTTCGTCGCTCGGCGTTATCATGACGGCGGGCATCACAGGACTTTTCTGCCATTTCGCGCTGCGTCTTCCGCTGCTCGAAAGCATGCTTATCGGTTCGGTCATCAGCTCGACCGACGCCGCCTCCGTGTTTTCCATCCTGCGCTCGAAGCGCCTTAACCTGAAAGACAATACGGCGTCTCTTCTTGAGGTCGAAAGCGGGAGCAACGATCCCACTTCGTATATGCTTACCGCCATCATACTTTCCGTTATGAGCGGCAGCGCCAGCGGCGGGAAAATTGCGTATCTGATTTTCGCGCAGATAGTATACGGCGCGCTGTTCGGCGTGGGTATCGCGTATGCCGCGCTGTGGGGGCTTAAGCGGCTGCGCCTCGCTTCAGATGGGTTTGACGCCATTTATATTTTCGCCATCGCCGTATTTGCTTACGCTCTGCCCGCGGCGCTCGGCGGAAACGGCTACTTAAGCGCCTACATCGTCGGCATTCTGCTTGGCAACCGTGAATTCAAAAACAAGCGCACGCTTGTCCATTTTTTCGACGGCGTGACCGGCCTTATGCAGATTATCCTGTTCTTTTTGCTGGGGCTGCTCTCGTTTCCATCACAACTTCCGCGTGTGGCGCTACCCGCGCTTTTCGTTGCGCTGTTTCTCACGTTTGTCGCGCGTCCCATTGCGGTTTTCTCCATTCTCGCGCCATTCAAAAGCAGTATGAGGCAGCGGCTTTTGGTATCCTGGGCCGGCCCG
>MEFT01000126.1:0-2012 GCA_001725215.1 Clostridium sp. SCN 57-10 | reverse complement strand
GGCCTGCGAGGGGCGGCATCCATCGTATTCGCAGTCATGGCGACGGTCAGCCCTGCCAGCACGAGTACCGACGTATTCCACATGGTTTTTTTCATTGTGCTCTTTTCCATTCTGCTGCAAGGCTCTCTCATTCCCGTTCTTTCCAAAAAGCTTAATATGCTCGACCAAGATGAAGACGTGATGAAAACCTTCACCGATTACATGGAAGAAATGCCGGTGCAGTTTATCGAGTTCACCGTCCCGCAGTCTCACTCATGGACAAACAAGCGAGTGCGCAGTCTTGTCATGCCGCCCGACACCATTCTTGTCATGCTTGAGCGCGACGGCAAGAAAAGCATTCCGCGCGGCAACACGATGCTTCTGCCGGGCGATAAAATTGTGCTAAGCGCTATGGCCGCCGGAACAATGGAAGGCGTTTCGCTTGTCGAGCGTCACATCAGACATGGCGACACATGGGAAAACAAACGTGTTTCTGATCTTTGCCGCAAGTGCGACATGCTGATTGTGCTCATTCAGCGCAACGGAAAAATTGTGTTTCCGCGCGGAGATACGGTCATTAAGAGAAACGACGTGCTTGTGCTCAACCATCTGTGACAGCAAGAGCAAGCCACCGCCTTTCCGACTTATCGACAAACAGGAGCACGGGTTTTATAAACCCGTGCTCCTGTTTGTTTTTCTACTCACCGCCACTCTCACGGGGCGCAGGCCAGATGCTTCCCACACAGCGCGTCGCCCGGTTGTCCGAGTCGTACACCATGGAGATCATAAGCATGCATCGCTCATACGAGCCGTCTGCCTTCTTAAGGCGCAGCGTCGCCCGTGCGTGCGATCCCCCTTCCGCAAGAGGTGTGTATATGTCGCGCGTCATAATCTTAGCGTCATCCGGATGCGCACAATGCAATGCGTCCTCCGGCTGGAACGATTCATCCGGCACGCTTCCGGAGGGACTGTATGCCGCGAACCCCTCATCGGCGATGAACTCGCCCGCCTCCAGGTCCCATTCAAACGTCACGGCGCCCGCCTCGCGCAGCACCAGCTCGCCTCTCGGCTCTACCTTCCGCAGAGCAGGTGCCAAAGCCGCAAGCTGCTGCGGGGCATACTCACCCTCGTCTGCGGCAAAATCGTCAATCGGTGTGCCAGACCCCGCGCGCTCTGCGCCCGGCATATCCGGTCTGTAAAACACGTAGCGGTTTTTTCCCTGTTGCTTGGCGTGATACATGGCAAGGTCGGCCTTGCCGTAAAGCTCATCAAAGGTCAGCCCGTCGCGCGGGTACATGGCGATGCCGATGCTGCCCGAAACGACGACGCCCTGCGCGAGCTCGACACGCAGCAGCCGCCTGATGACACGCGCCCGCCGCTCGATGACGTTCTCATTCGGCACGCTCCGCAGGCAAAGCATAAACTCATCTCCGCCGATGCGGCCGACCAGGTCGCCCTCGCGCAGCAGAGCGGTCAGCCTGTGCGCTATATTGGCCAGCAGGCGGTCGCCCTCCATATGACCCAGCGTATCATTCACCTGCTTAAAGCCGTCCAGATCAAGCATAATGAACGCGTGCTGCTCGTCGGCATGCCCTGCCAGCAGCGCCTGCACCCGCTCTACAAAAGTCGCCCGATTGCAGACGCCGGTCAGCGCGTCAATTTGCGCGCGCTGCTCAACGCGCAGCTGCATCCGCTTTTCGCTGTCGATGTCGTGCACGATCAGGTACGCCATGATTTCATCGGTTTCGGGATACTGCACGATCTGCACCTTCAGGCGCTTCCAGCGGCAGGCACCGCCCGGCTGCCGCTCGCGGTATTCAAGCTCCGAGGTATATTCCTCCTCGCCGAAGGCGCCGAGCAGCCGCTCACGATTGAGCAGCGCCGAATAGGCGGGCTTATCCTCAGGCCAAACCCGCGCTTCCATATAAACCCGATTAATCTCATCAAAGGTGCACGCTTGCGGTGCGTGAGAAAATGCGGCGATCTCCGCCATATCGCCGCCAGGGACGTCACGCGTGAGGTTCCATTCAAGC
>MEFT01000125.1 GCA_001725215.1 Clostridium sp. SCN 57-10 | reverse complement strand
TACGGAGCTGAATCCGTTTAACCTGAAAACAGGCGATACGCTTGCGGTCACGATCGACGAGACGGAAAGCTCCCTCTCTATCTCCGGCGTATGCTCCGAGCCTCCCACCTTTGTCAGCAACCGCAGCTATTCGCCCGCGGAATGTCTTCTCATCCTGCGCGCCGATACGCTGATGAAGCTGACACCCGACAACACGCCGTACGGCTTCACCGCCTTTTTCAGCAAAGACCCTAATGCGCTGTGCACACAAGTTGACGAGCTGATCGGTGATTCTCTCTTTGTTGACATGAACGTCAACTACCAGAACATCAACGAAGAGATGCGCGAAGCAAATCAGATGCTTACCATCGTCAACATTTTCGTATTTGGCTTCATTACGCTGATCGCCCTCATCGGCTGCGCCAACATCCTCAACACGGTGACGACCGGCCTGATGCTCCGCCGCCGCGAGCTTGCCATGTTGCGCTCGGTCGGCATGACGCCGCGCAGCTTTGCCCGCATGATACGGTTTGAAAGCCTGCTTTATGGACTCAAAGCTCTGCTTTACGGTCTTCCGCTTGGTTTTGCCGTCATGTATGGCATGCACTCACTGCTGGGTCGTAACTTTGACACACCGTTTACAATCCCCTGGCTGGGCGTTCTCATCGGTTCGCTGCTCATTTTAGGCATTGTGGGGCTTTCTATGGCTTATTCCTCCGCGCGCCTGAAACGCGACCACATTATTGAGGCTCTGCGCGCCGACAATATTTGATGCCTGTTCCTTGTTTTTTCAAATTTTCCTCTTATATTTTCCACGCGTCATCACAAAATAGTCTTGTCTGATCTGACAATATTTGAGGAGGACAAGAGATGACGAATCTTACTTGTAACGTAACAAACTGCATCAACAACAAAAACACCCTCTGCGCGCGCATGGAAATCAAGGTGGACGGCACTGGCTCGTGCAGCAAAGACGACACCTGCTGCCGCTCGTTCGGCGACAAGGGAAACTCGTTTACCTCGTCGGTCGATACCGACAACGCCGTGAAGGCAACGGACATTCATTGTGATGCAACAAACTGCATCTACAATGACAACGGCAAGCTTGTCTGCGAAGCAGAGAGTATTCTTGTGGACGGAGACGGCGCGGGTTCGAGCGGCGAGACGCTGTGCTCGACTTTCGAATCGCGCTGAAGTACTCGCGTATGGTATGCGGCGGCTTCGGCCGCCCTACATACGCTTGTTAAATCTTAAGTTTTTTGTTAGAATTTTATCCATTGGTTGTTCACTTTTTTCTGTCATGCTAAAAGAAGTGAAGGAAAAAGGAGCGGTATCTGTTTATGTCTAAAAATATATTGATTTTGACGGGGCGATTCGGCATGGGTCACTGGTCAGCCGCCTCGGCTCTCAAGCAGGAGATCTCCTCGCATGATACGGAAGCAAATGTTTCCATCGTAGACGTCATGGAATTTTTGTCTCCCGCCTTAAGCCACGCCATATACGGAGGCTTCAATGTGCTTGTGACACACGGCACCGATCTCTTCAACGCGATCAGCCGTGCGGCTGACCGCCGCCGTCAAGCAGCACCGTTTCGCCTGCTCGTCGTTCCGAAAATGCGCGAGCTGCTGCGCACCTATGACCCCGACATCATTCTATCCACCTTCCCGGTGGTTACCCAGTATATTTCCGACTATATGAGCAGGAACGAACACCGCTTCCTGCTCTGTACTTGCATTACCGACATTTCGGTTAACGCGGAATGGCTGGCCCCCAACACCGATCTTTACTTCGTCGCAACGGAGAGCGTGCGCCGCGATCTGGTGACGCGCGGCGTTGCCCCCTCACGCATCCGTGTGCGCGGCATCCCGGTGCGCCAGTGCTTTAAGGAAGAGACCCCTGTGGCACGCGACGGTCGATGCCGCGAGCTTCTTGTCATGGGAGGCGGGCTCGGCCTCATTCCTTATGCGGACGAGCTGTTTTCGCGTCTTTCGGTCATGCCGGGTGTCAAAACCACCATCATCACCGGAAAAAACAGAAAGCTGCAGCGCACGCTCACGAAGAAATATCCTTCGCTAAACGTCGTCGGCTATACCGACAACGTCGCCGAATATATGCGACGTGCCGATCTCGTCGTTTCCAAGGCGGGCGGTATTACGCTGTTTGAAGCCATCCATACGGGCACGCCGCTCTATGTCATTAATCCGTTTTTGCTGCAGGAGATCGGCAACGCGCGCTATATCGAAGAATCGCGCCTTGGACGCGTCGTGTGGGCCAAGGATTCCGATGTCTCGCGCGACATTCTGGCGCTGCTTCACAGCGATACGGAGCTGGAGGCCATGCGGCGTAACATGCGCGCGCTGCGCGACAGCTTGGGGACGGGGCTCATTACCGACGACCTCTCTTCCTCGCGCACGCTTGCATAGCCTCATATGCAGCCGCGGCGGCCGTTTGGCCGCCCGCGCGCTCACATAAAATTTAAGAAAGCGGTTCTGAAACATGCACGAAAAGCCCCCCTTTACATCGACGCTGAAGAGCATGCTTCTCTTCGCTTCTCTGCTCGCTGCCACGCTCTATATGCTGCTGCGCGGCGGCGGCCTGCATGACCTTCTCGCAGCGTTACGCTTCGTTAAGCTGCGTTTTCTTTTACTCGGGGCGCCCTGCGTGTTTCTTTACATTTCGGCCGAAGCGCTAAACACCCGCCTTCTGCTGCGATTGTTCGGTTATCGCGTTCGTGTCGCTTCTTGCCTGAAATACTCTTTTTGCGGCTACTTTTTTTGCGCCCTTACACCCTCTTCTTCGGGCGGACAGCCGATGCAGGTCTACTATATGAAGCAGGATGGCATCTCTATTTCTCATTCTTCTCTGGTTCTGCTCGTCGAGCTTGCCGTCTATCAGCTGGTAGCCATCACGCTCGCCGTACTTTCCTTTTTTGGCAGCCTGCCCTTTTTCGCCCATCTGCCTCACGGCGCGCTCGCCGTTGTGGCGGTGGGGCTGCTGCTCAACTTGCTGGTGCTTGTCTTTACGTTCTTCGCGATTTTTTCGCATAAAACCGCGGTCTCCATCGTCAATTTGGGGCTGCGTCTGCTTGCTCTGCTGCATGTCCGGCATATTGATGTGCTTCGCGCCCGCGCTGAGGCTCACCTGGTGCAATACCGCGAGAGCGCCGCACTCATTCACCGCAATGCGGGCACCATCTCGCGTGTGGCGGTTATCACGGTCGCGCAGATTATTGCGCTGCACAGCGTCTCGTTTTTTGTCTATCGTGCGCTCGGCATGACGCAGTATGGCTATCTAACGCTGCTCATGCTGCAGGCTGTGCTTCACATCACCGTTTCGGCCATTCCGCTGCCCGGCGCGATCGGGGCAAGCGAGAGCGGCTTCCATCTGATCTATCGAAGCATTTATCCGCGTGCACTGCTCGGCCCGGCCACGGTGCTGGCGCGCGGCATCGGGTTTTACCTCTATGTCGTCGTGTCGGGTATCACCGTCGCCGCGACGCATATGGCGCTTGCGCGGCGAAAAGTAAAGCCTCTTGAATCGTAAAAAGACAGCAACCCTAAGGGTTGCTGTCTTTTTGATTTATTGCACCGCACGTTTGCGCGTGGGGTCTTCCGGACCATGAAATGCCTGACATCGCTCAAATCGCGGCTCAACCTCAGACAGAGGAGACGGCTCGTCGAGTACGCTGGGCGCCACGCCGATCAGCTTGCGACCGTGCTCCTCCCGTATTTGCGCAAAGTTTGTCAGGTCATCCCAATACTGCGTCGGCATCGTGCTTAGCCTGCAACGCGGGTCATACCGCCGCTGAACCGCCACCGATTCAAAAAAGCGGTGCCACAGCTGGGCATAGCTAAGCCCGCCGCGGCGCTTGAGCGGCATCAAAAAGCTTTCCAGCGGTACAATACGCCATACGCTATTGTGCTGTGCCGCCGCCATGCCGTGCGTTCCGTCGAGCAGCAGCGCATCGCGCCCATGCAGACGGTCAAAGCACCACGGCGCAAGCAGCGGCAGCACAAGCCTGCGCGGCTGCAGCTCGCAGGCCAATACACCGCCGTAGTCCGTCATTTCAAGCTCGCGGCGGTAAAGGCGCAGCTCGCGGATGACGCTGAGGCGTGCCTGCCGCATGGCCTCCGCCCGCAGGTCGCACGATGTATGCGCGTTCTCGCCGCAGGCAAGCCCCATGCGTATATAATCAAAAATGCGCATTTCACGCTCCGGCACGGCCGACAGATACGCATAGCGAATCAGCTCGTCGGATGCCTCGCCCATACGGCCGCGCACTCCGCGCGCGACACGCGCGGCAAGCTCGGGGTCTGTTGCAACCTCGTACAGCGGATAAATAAGCGCCCGCTCATCTCCGTGGGGGATGATGTCATAAGGCGCCTCCCGCTGCTCAAAGCAGCGAAATACGCAGGTCAAAAGGCCTGTATAGCTGCCGTCATAGGAATATGCGGCATCGATTTTTTTCATATTGGCCCTCCGTTTTATCGAACAGTTGTTCTGTATCACTATTATATGCAAGAACGCGCGTTCTGTAAAGCTAAATTTTAAATTTCTTATTTTTACCAGTTATGTCCGCCGT
Source organism: Clostridium sp. SCN 57-10 (assembly GCA_001725215.1). GTDB lineage: Bacteria > Bacillota > Clostridia > Oscillospirales > Butyricicoccaceae > SCN-57-10. Next base: position 3,013 of record MEFT01000125.1, on the reverse strand, counting down.
CATTTCCCGCTCTTTACGGCTTGTCTCCCGCTTTAATATGGTAATATATCCCATATAAAACGGGAGGTACTTATGGAACGACAACAAACAGCACCCGCCGCTCCTCCTCTGCGCGCACGTCTCGCGTCATTTTGGCGCGCTTTGCGTGCCTCCGATGCGGCACGCCGCGCGGGACATGCCCTTCTCTCTTTTTTGCTTTCCTATGCGAGGCTTACGCCCGACGCCGCGCCTTTTGCGCTTGCCTATGCCGCCTCGCTCCCGCTGGGCGACGCGTTGTTCGGCTTTGTCGGCGCGTTTGCCGGCTATCTGATGCAGTTCGGCGCGCAGGGGCTTGTTTACGGCGCTGCCGTAGTCATCTGCTGCACGGCGCGAAGCGTCTTCCCGCGGCGCGGCCTGGGCGCGCTGCCCGCTGTTATGCCGGCCTGCGTTGCGATTACGCTGGTCTGCGTGCGCCTGCCGTTTGCTACGGAAGGCGGCATACGCCAAATTTTGCTTCTTGTCTGCGAGGGGCTGCTCGGCGGAATCTTCTGCTTTTTATTTTCCTGCCGCGAAGCGACGGCGCACCGAAGAGCCGCCGCACGTCTGCTGCTTGCCGTTGCCTTGGCTCTTTCGTTGCGCATTTTTGCGCTCGTTGCGGTTATGCTTCTCTCACGGGCGGGCGGAAGCGTTGCGGGCGTGGCGTTTGGCGCGGCTTTTGATTTAAGCGGTGGTATTTCTCCGTTTTTCACCGTTACCTATGGAATCCCCGCGTTTTTAACGCGCTTTGTGCCGCGTGAAAGCCGCTTTGCGTGTGCCGGCACATTTTTAGCCACCAATGTCGTGGCTGCGCTCTGCTTTTTGCCCGATGCGCGCGCGCTGCCGTGCGTCTACGAAGCGGCGATCGCCGCCGCCATATTCGGCGTGATGCCCGAGCGGGTGCTTGCCTGGGCGGCCGCGCAGATTCCGCCACGTCCGGCGCGCGCAGGCGCGCTCGTGCCGCGCCGACCGCTTGGGGGCGACACGAGGTGGCGCGCGCTTTTTCCGAGCTTGCGCGCTCGGTGGCGTCTACCGAGGCGGCTCCGCTGCCCACACTGCCCGAGCTGTATGACAACGCGGCCGATCGCGTATGCCGCCGCTGTGCGCTCATCAGCACCTGCTGGGGTCGCGACGCGCTGACGACGCACGACGCCTTCAACGAAACGGCAACGGCTCTGCAGTCGAAGGGACATGTCGTTCCGCAGGACTTCCCTCCCTATTTTGCGTCGCGCTGCGTCAATCTTGCGCCGCTTTGCGGCGCAATCAACGACGGATGGTCGGAATTTCTCCGTGCCCGCGCCGCGCGAAGACGGGAAGAAGAGTCGAAGAAGCTAATGCACGAGCAATATCACAGTATGTGCGAGGTGCTCTCTGGCGTTGCTGCGCGCGAACAGAATGCGGAAAGCGACGCGGCGCTTGCCGCGCGCGTGCGCCGTGTGGTGCGCGCCTATACACCCCATGCCGCTTCCACCGTTTACCTCGACCGCGGGCGCATGGTCATCGAGGTTTCCGTAGCCGGCGAGGAGCCACCGCTTGTCGATCCCGATGCCTTTTTACAAAGCCTGTCGCTTTCGCTTGGCCGCAGCTTCGGCGCACCGGAAGAAATCCGAACCGGGCAAGGGCAAACGATGCGTCTGCGCGAACGCGAACGGTTCGCCGTAAACATTTGCTCGGCAGTTCGCAAAAAGCATGCCGACGACGTATGCGGCGACAGCAGTCTGCGTTTTTGCACCGATGACGGACGCGCCGTCATCATGCTGTCTGACGGTATGGGCACGGGCGCTCATGCGGGCGAGGCGGCGTCAAATGCCCTTGCCCTGATCGAGCGTTTTGTGCGCAGCGGATGCAGCCTGACGGACAGCGCGCGCGCCGTAGTGCCCGCGCTTGCCGCGCGCTTTGCGAGCATAGGCTTCGTTACGCTCGATCTGCTTGAAATCGATCTTTTTTCCGGTGAAGCGCATCTGCTGAAATACGGCGCGGCACCCAGCTTTGCCGTGCGCCATGGAAAAGTACAGCGTTATTGCTCGGTCGCGCTGCCCGCCGGTGTGGGCGAGCCGCCAGAGCCTGCCATGCTTCGTCTCGGCGACGGCGATACGCTTGTACTGCTCAGCGACGGCGTGTGTGACGGCACCGACTGTGAACCTGCGGAAGCGCTGTGCGCCACACGTGATCTCTCTCCCCAGGCACTTGCTTCCGCGCTGCTTGAGCTAAACGGAAGCAGTAAAAACAGCGACGACATGAGCGTTTTAGTCGTTTCGATTTCGGCACTTTCCATAGCATAAAGACCCTCTCGTCGCGCACAATAGAGGCAACGCAACAATGACGGGAGGGCGTCTTCATTGATAAAGGGAGTGGCAAAGCACGCTGTCATCATCAGTCCGGCAGATGCGCAGCAATTCGAACAGGCAATTTTCATCGTCTCACCACGCGAGGAGCACGGGATCGGTAATGCAAGCGAAATGCTTGCGCTCGCATCCTCACTGGCTTCCAAGTACACAAGCAAGTCGGTTAAACCGCACACCATGCGTCGTTATGTGACGCCTGCCCTGTCCTTTCTGGCCGGAGCGGGCGTGACGGCAGGCGTCATATGGCTGCTTTCCGTCCTATAAGAATGAAAAAAGCCTCGCTTCCGTCGGAAGCGAGGCTTTTTCACTTATGTTATGTTTTGTTTTCGAAACAGCGCTTTAAAATCGGTTTCCACACAGACGACCGAAACGAGGATAATGAGGCCGCCCAAGGCCATATGCACCGTCGCGCTTTCATAGCCGAGCAGCACGGAGAATACGGCACACCACAGCGACTCGGTGCACAAAATCACGGCAGCCGTGCCCGAATTGGTGCGGCTCTGCGCAAAGGTCTGCAAAAAGAAGCACAGGCAGGTAGAGAACAAGCCGATGTATAAAATGGGCAGCATGCCAGCCGAAAAATCGGCTTGCGCCACGCGCGGAATATCGAAGATGAGAAACGCAACGAGGGAAAACGCAAGCGAAAACGCCAT
>MEFT01000124.1:894-7987 GCA_001725215.1 Clostridium sp. SCN 57-10 | reverse complement strand
ATCCAGGCTGGTAGATGCGTTTTTCGCGCCTTTCAGGTATCCGTTTGCTGAGATATCTGAAGCGGCTGTATTGCTTACCGTTCCGGAGCTGATCAGGGTATAGTCTCCGGTTGCGGTGGTTTGCACCTTGGAAATCTCTTGGTCCGCGCCGCCGGTTATGATGTCGGACGCGGATTTTCCCCAGGCTTCGCTTCCGTAAAGTGTAGATTGGAGCGAGTTGCTTTGGGGTGCGGAGGAATGCTCCGCGGTCGTTTCGCCGTTTTGCAGCGTGGAAGCTGTACTATAAGCTGCGGGGTATGTAATGCCATTTGCAAGGCCGACTTTGTAAAGCTCATAGACAGGAGAAATCTCTATGGTATTTTTGCCATAAGGGTTGTCTGTGCTATAGGGGTTGTAACCATCCGGCGCTTTGTTGGTGTCAATCCCTAACGCCGTCAGTGCATCCATATCGGAAGCGGATGCGGCCAGTGCGGGAAGATGGAATACCGGCATGAGGCTCAGTAGCATTGCCAGCGCCAAAACAAGACTCAGCGCTTTTCTTTTCATAAAAACTCCCTCTCATTTTGATTTTGTGAAAAACACCTTAAAATGGATTAACCTTCCATGACATTATATACCCCTACTGACCGCGTTTACAAATGTTTTTTGCATGCAAATTATTATTTTTTCGAGCAAATTGGTTCATTTTCAATCAAGTCGTGGCAAACTGCACATGAAATGATATATTTTTAAGGTCATTTGTGCCTTTTGACGCGAGATTGTATGATCTAATATTAATTAACGCCAAGCAGTGATCGTGCAGAAGTTTGTGCGATTGCTGCTTATTGTTTGGACAACCTGTGTGGGTAAATATCCAAATGAACGAATATTAACTTCATATAAAAAACTATATATATTCATGGGTGAAGTGAGCCGCCCGCGAGCAAATACACATCGAAATTAAGCTATATCAAAACAAATCAAAGAGAATTCTATTAAAAATCACCAAAATAAAAAGAATATATTTTCATAACTCAGTATAATTATTCTATTGTAGATGAGTAAATATACTGATATAATGCATACATATTCAAAAAGGGCCAATCGGCCGGAGGAGAAAGCCATGAAAAAGAGGATCGCCGCACTGCTTTGTGTCATACTGCCGCTTGCGCTTTGCGCAGGTTGCGCCCAAACTAAAAACGAGGACGCGCTCAGCCGTATTAAGAGCAAGGGCGTGCTGACCGTCTCGCTCAGTCCCGACTTCGCACCGATGGAATTTGTCGATACCAGCAAAGAGGGGCAGGAGCAATACGTCGGCTTTGACGTGACGCTTGCCAAGTACATTGCCGAAAAACTCGGCGTTTCGCTTCAGATTGAAGCGATGGAGTTTTCCGCCTGCCAGGCCGCTGTGCAGACCAAGACCGTAGATATATCGATTTCGGGTTACTCCAAAACGCCGGAGCGCGAGCAGTATTTCACGCTCTCCGACTTCTATTACGCGGGCGATAACGAAAGCAACCAGTGCCTGATGGTGCTCAAAGAAAATCTGGATAAGTATACGACTGCCGAGTCCTTTGCGGGCGCAAAGGTCGGCGCGCAGATTGCGTCGCTGCAGATGAATCTGCTGAAAGAGCAGCTGCCCGACGCGCAGGCGGTCGAGATCAGCGACCTGAACACCGCCGTGCTCGAGCTGGCTGCCGGAAAAATTGACGCGTTGTGCGTCGCCAAGGGCAACGGAGAAGCGTTTATGGCAAATTACGACGTGCTGGCGCTCAGCCCGTGGGAATTTACCGTTGAGGACGAGGGCAACGTCATTCTCATGCCTAAGGAGGAAGAGAGCCTCTGCGCCGAAATCAACAAAATTCTGGCGCAGGCCTATAAAGACGGGGAATACAGCCCCTGGTATGAGGCAGCCAAAGAGCTTTCGGGATCCCAAGCGGAGCCCGCGCCGAGAAACGGAGGCGAATCCCTTGCTTGACAGCATGGTAAGCAACACCATATCGGTATTGCAAAAATATTGGCAGGTCTTTTTACTCAAAGGCGTTGGCTATACGCTGCAGCTGACGCTCATTGCCGTGATCTTCGGCGTTTTGTTCGGCGCGTTGGTGACCATGCTACGCCGATCGCGCATTGCGCCGCTGCGCTGGGTGGCGAGCGTCTATGTTGAGGTCATCCGCGGCACGCCCATTCTGCTGCAGCTTTACTTTTTCTACCTGATGATTCCGCAGTGGTTTTCGGTGCTCAACCTGAGCAAGTTCACCTGTGTGGCGCTGGCGCTTTCCTTTAATTCGGCGGCTTATGTGTCTGAGGTCATACGCTCGGGCATTCAGGCGGTCGACCGCGGGCAGACCGAGGCTGCGCGCAGTCTGGGGCTGAACGCGCGGCAGACCATGCTGCGCGTCGTGATGCCGCAGGCGGTGAAAAACATTCTACCCGCCCTCGGAAACGAGTTTGTTATGATGCTCAAAGAAACCTCGCTTGCGTCCACCTTTCTAATTGGCGATTTGATGACGTCGTTCAAAACCGTGTCTGGGGCCACTTATCTGGTGCTTGAGCCGCTCATCGTGGTGGGCTTTCTATACTTCGTCATGACCTTCTGCGTTAGCAAGCTGGTCGGTGGATTCGAAAGGAGGATGGCAAAGCATGATTAAGACGGTAGACCTGCACAAGAGCTTCGGCAAGCTGCATGTGCTCAAGGGCGTCAGCGAGCATATCGCACCGCAGGAGGTCGTTTCAGTTATCGGCCCCTCGGGCGGAGGCAAAAGTACGTTTCTGCGCTGCCTCAATCTGATAGAGATGCCCGACGAGGGACAGATCTTCCTCGACGGAGAGGAGATCACGGGCAAAAAGAAAAACATCGATTTGTACCGCCAGAAAATGGGCATGGTATTTCAGCAGTTCAATGTATTTCCGCATTTGACGGTCGAGCAAAACATCACGATGGCGCCCGTGATGCTGAAGAAAAAGCCGCAGACCGAAGCGCGCGAGCAGGCTGCCGCCCTGCTCAATAAGGTGGGGCTGTACGATAAGCTTCATGAGCACCCGGGCAGGCTGTCCGGCGGGCAGAAGCAGCGGCTTGCCATTGTGCGTGCGCTCGCCATGGAGCCGGAGATTATGCTGTTTGACGAGCCGACAAGCGCGCTCGACCCCGAAATGGTGGGCGAGGTGCTGCAGGTCATCAAAGATTTGGTCAAAGAAGGAATGACGACCGTCATCGTGACGCACGAGATGGGCTTCGCGCGCGAAATTTCCGATAGGGTTTTATTTATGGATGATGGCGTCATTGCCGAGAGCGGCACGCCGGAAGAAATGTTTACAAACCCGCGCAACCCGCGTACCAAAGAGTTTTTAAGCAAAATTCTTTATTAGAGAGTATATAAAAACGCCGGCGCGTCCCGTGTTTGCGGGAACGCGCCGGCGTTCTCTTATATTTCGTTAGACCTTCTCAAACGCGCCCATGGGGCAAAACTTCATGCATTTTCCGCAGACAATACAGGTTTCATGGTTGATGACGGGCAGGGAGAAAGAATCCTTTTGTGTAATGGAACCCTTGGGGCAGACCGCCATAGCGGGGCATTTGTGATTCTGCGGACATTTGCTTTGGTTGACAATGATTTTCATACGCTTGATTCCTTTCACTCGGCGCAGTAATGTTCTTTGATTGCATCCATCAGTTTGATGACGCGTTCGTCCTGTATTCTGTATACGACGTTCATGCCTTGCTTTTCGGAGTCCAGTATGCCTGCCGTTTTGAGCTGAGTTAAATGCTGAGACAAGGCGGAGGCCGTAATGTTGGGCGTAAACCTATGGATTTCACCCACGGTAAGTGGCCCCTGCATCAAGGCGCACAGCACGAGCAGCCGGTGCTCGTTGGCCAGCATTTTAAGCAGTTCCGCAATCTTCTTTGCCTGTTCTTCCACAGCCGTCACATTCCTTTCCTTGTTTTAAACTGCATATTCCCTGTGTCATGGTGCCCATCGGGCAATAGACGCACCATGATCTAGGCCGAAACAGAACCATGGTGACAAGGCCGAGTACGGTAGAGGTCAGCATTACGCCGAAAAAGCCGAAGGCAAACTGCGCGATCCATGGAGAAACCATACCGACCGCTACCCATTGCCACGGAAGCTTGAACATCCACAAAATCGTCACCGTCTCGCGGAGCGGCGCCCCTGTAAAGACCTGATAGGTGCTGAACAGCATAAGACCAAACATCGCCATGAAAAAGGTGAGAAATCCGTATCGAAACCAGCGGCTGCGCAGAAATCTGGGCGGCGGCGCATTGCGGGACAGCTTCAGCTTGCCGCCCAGATGGCCGAGCAGCTGCCCGCGTCCGCAATATCGGTTGCAGTATGCCTTGCTGCCGCTGAAAACGGCGACGAGCAGCGGAATTGCGAAAAAAAGCATTCCCAGCCAGGCGAACAGAATATTGCTTAGCCCAAGCACCAAATAAAGCAGCTCCGCAATCCAGAGGTATTCGTGCCAGTTCTTTTTCATACCGCCACCCTCCGTTGCACGATGGTGATAACGGCGGCAGGGCACGTTTTGGCACACTTGCCACAGCCAACGCATTTGTTTTCGTCAATCCGGGCACGCACACCTGATTCGATGTGTATCGCCTTTTTAGGACAGGTCGGCACGCAGCAGCCGCAGGCCACACACTCGCTTCCGACTTGAGCAATTCTGATTGGCGTGTTCATGAAGACCTCCAAATAAGTATTTAAGACATTATTAATATACTTTATTCTCATGAGCTTGTCAAGATGCCAAAACACAAAGAGAAATTTAACGTTGCGTTCCATGGAGAGGCAAGCGTATGATAATAAATGAAGCCATCTAATCTGCGGCGGATCGCGAGCGTAATTGCCCGAAGGCATACATAGCGCTCTGCGGAAAAAATCGGTCATTCAAATACCAATCAAAGGAGAGTTTGCCATGTGGGTGATCTTTGCGTTGGGCGCGGCATTTTTTGCCGGGCTGACGTCCATTCTTGCGAAATGCGGCATTAAAAAGACCGATTCAAATGTTGCGACAGCGATCAGAACGATTGTGGTTCTGCTGTTTTCGTGGATAATGGTGTTTATTGTAGGTTCTCAATCCTCTATCCCTGCGGTGGACGCCAAGACATGGGTATTTCTGATCCTGTCCGGCCTTGCCACGGGCGCATCTTGGCTATGTTACTTCCGCGCGCTTCAGCTGGGTGATGTGAATCAAGTGGTGCCGATCGACAAGTCGAGCACGGTGCTGACCATTTTGCTTGCGGTCATTTTCCTCGGAGAAGGAATCAGCTGGATCAAGGCTATCGCGCTGGTTGCCATTGCAGCAGGTACTTATCTGATGATTCAAAAGAAAAAACAGGCAGAGCAGGTAAAGCCGAAGCGTAAAGCTTGGCTGCTTTACGCCCTGCTTTCCGCGGTGTTTGCAAGCCTGACGGCGATTCTCGGCAAGGTTGGTATTGCGGGCGTGGAGTCGAACCTGGGTACGGCGATCCGCACGTGCGTCGTACTGGCCATGGCATGGGTCGTGGTGCTCATTACCGGCAAGCGGCACGCCGTTCGCGCGGTGCCGAAAAGCGAGCTGGGCTTCATTTGCTTGTCGGGTCTTGCCACCGGCGCTTCGTGGCTTTGCTATTACAAAGCGCTGCAAGATGGGCTTGCAAGCGTTGTCGTGCCGATTGATAAGCTAAGCATCCTTGTGACGATCGCGTTTTCTTACGTTGTATTTGGAGAGCGGCTGTCGCGGAGAGCGCTGCTCGGCCTTTGTCTGGTTGTCGCAGGTACGCTCGCAATGATCATTAAATGACAAAACAGCGGCACCTTGCGGCGCCGCTGTTTTGTCATTTTGATTCCAAATAGTATTAAATTCGACGGCATCTACAAATCGGATAGCATTTCGCACAATTTTCGCACGGTGTTCCAGTTGCGCGCGGTGGATGGGCCGAGCTTTTTGCCGAGCCGAGCGGCCAGCTTATAATTGCGCACGCTTTGGCGGCAGAGGAGATAGAGCGCCCGATCGCCTGCGCGAAGCAGATCCCCGGTTACGTCACCCGAACAGAGCAGCGCGACGTCGTCTGATGTGGGTGTCTGTTCGACAAAATAAACGTAAAGGTGTTCGGCTTGCGTATCGGCCGCTGCGGCCGCTGCGATTTCCTCGATGGAAAACGGAAGCCGCTCGACCAGCGCGCGCATTTCGTCGGCACTGCGTATCATCACATGGCTTTCAAAGCCGAAACGGCTTGCAAACGCGGCATGAATGCGCGGTGTCAAGGTGCGTTCGTCATGCTCGGACGCAAAAACGGCGTTGCCGCTTTGCACATAAGTTTGCACACTGCGCAGGCCGAGTGCGATCAGGCATTGCGTAAGGTCGGCCATTTTGACGGAGTTTTTCCCGCCGACGTTGATTCCGCGAAAGAGCACGACGTAGTTCATCCGTATTTCCTCCTTGGGGTACTCGGTATCGGTGAGTTTTGAATCAGTATACCATGAAGCGGAGCGAAAGGGAAGGCATGGGAAAAAGCGGTGAGAAGTCTTTTGCGGCGCGCAAAAATATGCTATAATCGTTGCACAGCTGCCGTCAAAGACGGACAAAAATAGATAAAGAGAGAGATTATAAGATGAACGACAGCTTGAGAATTATGCTGGGGGCGGGTATCCCGTTTCTGGGTACGACGCTCGGTGCGGCGATGGTGTTTTTCATGAAGGGGGAAATGAAGCCGCGCCTGCAGAAGGCACTGCTCGGCTTCGCGTCGGGTGTGATGATGGCGGCGTCGGTCTGGTCGCTGCTCATTCCTGCCATCGATATGGCGGAACAGTCGGGCGGCGTTGCGTGGGTTCCGGCCGTGGTGGGATTCCTTGCCGGCATCGCGTTTTTGCTCGTGCTTGACACGGTGATTCCCCATCTGCACCTCGACTCAGACAGCCCGGAGGGCAGACCGTCCCGCCTTGGCAAATCGTTTATGCTTGTGCTTGCCGTTACGCTGCACAACATTCCAGAGGGCATGGCCGTCGGCGTTGTGCTTGCCGGTATGCTGGGCGCAAACCCCGTTATTTCGGTTACGGCGGCGTTTGCGCTTTCGATCGGCATCGCGATTCAAAACTTTCCAGAAGGTGCGATT
>MEFT01000124.1:0-800 GCA_001725215.1 Clostridium sp. SCN 57-10 | reverse complement strand
TGATTTACGTCGTCGTGGAGGAGCTGATTCCCGAGGCGCAGGCAGGCGAGCACAGCAATATCGGCACCATCGGCGTGGCGTTCGGCTTTGCGCTGATGATGCTGCTCGACGTGGCGTTGGGGTAAAAGCACCGAAGGGGGATTCTGTGCATCCCCCTTGCGCGCTCGACTGCGGCTCGCTATCCCACCCTTAGGGTTTCAAAGTGCTTTTGCGGCGCGCAGGTCGCCGAAGAAGCGAAGGAAAACACCGCACGCGGCGAGGGGTGGGCCGCTGGCGCGAAGCTTCGGCATAAGCAAAGAGGGGGGATGCACGGCATCTCCCCCTTTTTTCGTTAATTTGAAAACACCCACAGCTTTGCCATCAGATAATTAAACAGCACCATGCAGACGGCGGTGGGGAACTTTGCGAGGAACGGATCAAGCGAAAACACCTGAATGAGAACGCGCATGACGGCGAGTGACAGCAGCAGATACATGCCGTTCGTCACGAGATAACGCGTGACCTCGCGCCGTGAAACGGGCGCTCTTTTTTCAAATGTCCAGTACTTGTTCCACAAAAAGCTGTTGAGCGCCGCGATGATGAAAGCGCCAATCTGCGAAAGGTAGGGGTCGAGCCGCAGCATCTTGTTGAGCGCGTAAAACACGGCGAAATCGACCGCAGTGTTGAGCACGCCGATCAGGCCGACCGCGAGTCCCGCCGCCCCGACGTAGTCGAAGCGCCCGGCGGTGCGCAGCACGCTCACCGGCACGATCCACAGCACCAGGACGATTCTCCTGACCTTGCACCGCAGGCGGGCAAGG
>MEFT01000123.1 GCA_001725215.1 Clostridium sp. SCN 57-10 | reverse complement strand
AAGGGCAAAAGCGGCAGCATCACGCTCCTTCCCATTTTGTCCATGCCGGAGGACGCCAACACGCACCCCATCCCCGACCTGACGGGCTATATCACGGAGGGACAGATCATTCTGAGCCGTGAGTTGCACCGTCAGGGCGTCACGCCGCCGATCGACGTGCTGCCGTCGCTTTCTCGCCTGAAGGACAAGGGCATCGGCCACGGCAAAACCCGCGCCGATCACGCGAACACCATGAACCAGCTATTCGCCGCCTACGCACGCGGCAAAGAGGCCAAAGAGCTGATGGTCGTGTTGGGAGAGGCCGCGCTGACGGAAATTGACAAACTGTATGCAAAATTTGCCGACGCATTTGAGCGCGAGTATGTGTCGCAGGGATATCACACCAACCGCAGCATTGAGGAAACGCTCGATCTCGGCTGGAAGTTGCTTTCCATTCTGCCGAGAGCAGAGCTGAAACGCATTAAGGATGAATTCCTCGATCAGTATTACGGCAAGTAGGAAGGGGCGCTGAAGCTTGGCGAGTACGCAGGTGAACCCCACCAGAATGGAGCTGACCCGGCTGAAAAAAAAGCTTGTGACGGCAAAGCGAGGTCACAAGCTTTTGAAGGATAAGCGGGACGAGCTGATGCGCCGCTTTTTGGAGCTGGTGCGCGAAAATAAGATGCTTCGCGAGCGGGTTGAGGCCGGTGTTGCCGCCGCAAACCGCAACTTTGTGCTGGCAAAGGCGGGCATGGAGGATGCCGCAGTTAATGTGGCGCTGATGGCGCCGCGGCAGGAGGTGCTGCTCGAGGTCTCGACGCAAAACGTGATGAGCGTCGATATCCCCGTGTTTCAATACAGCACGCGAACGTCCGACCCCAACGATATTTACTGCTACGGCTTCGCGTTTACCTCCGGCGAGCTTGACGGCGCGGTCAAATCGCTGGCCGATATCCTGCCCGATATGCTGCGCCTGGCCGAGTGTGAAAAGGCCTGCCAGCTCATGGCTTCCGAAATCGAAAAGACACGGCGGCGTGTTAACGCGCTAGAGCATGTACTCATCCCCGATATCCAGACGAAAATCAAGTATATTGTGATGAAGCTGGATGAAAACGAACGCAGTACGCAGATCCGCCTCATGAAGGTCAAGGACATGATGCTTGAGCAGGCGCACCACTATAAGGCAAGGCTCTATGAAGGCACGCCCGATCAGAGCTGAGCAAAAACTCATACAGTAAAAAAGCCTGCCCGCCGGATTCACCGGCGGGCAGGCTTGCTTGATTGGTTCGGCATGTAAAAAGCTATGCCCAGATCAGCCAGATGAGGGCGTATCCCGTGGCGACGGCAGAGAGCGTGAAGGGCACGCTGATTTTCATAAATTGTGAGGTGCTCGCCTCATAGCCCTCTTTGCGCAGAATACCAAGTGCTGTAATGTTGGCCGAAGCGCCGATCGGTGTCAAGTTGCCTCCCAGCGTCGCTCCGCAGAGCAGGCCAAAGTAGAGAAGCACGGGGTCGACACCCATGATATTCGCAATACCCGCCGTGACGGGCAGCATGGTGGCGACATAGGGAATATTGTCAATGAAGGCCGAAAAGAGCACCGACGCCCACACAAGAAGCGTATAAATGAGGAACAGATTGTTGTTGCTGATCTTTACGAAAAGGTGGCTGATTTCGTCGATGACACCCGCTTCGCTGATACCGCCGATGACGATGAACAACCCAACGAGCAGGCCGATCGTGAAAAAGTCAATCGACTTGAGGGTCTCTGAAAAAACCTTCGCATTTCTGGACTTAAAGGCTTCACGCACCACGCCGATGATCAGAAGCGACATGCAGATCAGGCCGTTCGTCGTGGCAGGCTTGTTGGGCAGGAAGGAGGCCGCGATGAGCAGCACCACCGTGCCGACCATGAGAACGGTCGGGAAAAAGTCTTTGACTACCGTCTTTTCCGCCAGGTGAATGGGCTGCTTATCTTTTCGGAACAGAACGAGCAGCACTACGGTCGAAACGAGCGCGCCGACCTCAACCACCCAGAACATGCCGGGCTTGCCGCGGAACACAAAAAAATCGATAAAGTCGAGTCCCGCATAGCCGCCGAGCAGAACGGAGGTCGTATCGCCGACCAGCGTGGCAGCGCCCTGCAGGTTGGACGAAATAGCAATGGCGATGATGCTGGGAACAGGGGAGATATTCAGCTTTTTGGCAATGGTAAGCGCGACGGGCGCCACCATCAGCACAGTGGCAACGTTATCCACAAAGGCGGAAATGATGCCGGCGAAGAGAGCGAGACAAATGATTGCCCATTTGACGTTCGGCGTTTTGTCGATGATGTAGTCGGCAAGCAGCGCGGGCATTTTCGACTCGCTGAAAAGAAACACAATGCCCATGGTGCCCGCCAGCATCATGATCACATTCCAGTCGACGGTGGAAAATACGCTTTGCGCGGGCAGAATGCCAAGCGCGACAAACACCGCCGCAGAGGCAAGCGCGACATGAGCGCGGTATTTGGGAAGGAGGAGCAGCAGCACATAAGTAGCAATAAACAAAATCAGCGCAAGTAACATAAGTTCTTTTCGTTCCTTTCTTTTGGTTGCTACTCTATTTTGTCATAAATGAGCGATAATGTAAATATCACAGCCATACTTTTTTGGCAAATGCGCGTTTTGTTGCAGGCCGGATCAAATTATGGTATCGTTTCAAATATAGGTATGCACAATATGAATATGTGCCTGCACGGCACGGGAGGCGTTATGGTTATCGCGATTTTCGGAGAGAACTGCACGGGGAAGTCAACGCTGGCAGACGCGCTGCGACAGACGTTATCCGCCACGGTCTATTCGGGCAAGGATTATCTTCGCCTTGCAAAAAGCGAGGAAGAGGCAAAAAAAGCATTCGTGCAAATGCTACGCTCGGCAGAGGGACATATTATTTACGTCATCAGCGAGCGGGAACACCTCACGCTGCTTCCGGCAGACTGCCTGCGCGTGCTCGTCACGGCGGAGCTATCCGTCATTCAGGAGCGGTTTTCCAAACGAATGGGCGGAATGCTGCCGCCGCCTGTGGCGGGATATCCATATGGCGTGCGGAGGGGATACCGTTCAGGCGGTTTGCGAAGAGATTTGCCGTCGCCTGATATGAATCAACATACAGAAAGAGGGGCTGTTCATGAAGCACCAACTGGGGGCAATCGGAATTTGCGTGCACAACATCGAAATCATGGTGAAGTTTTATCGCGACGTGATGGGTTTTGACCTTGAATGGGAAGGCGGACCCTTTGCTGGATGTCAAATGAAAAACGGTGTGTTTTTTAATCTTTATGGAGATGATCGTCCGTCGGTGGACGGAGTGAACCGCACGTTTCAGATTACCTGCAATGTGGATACACGGGAAGAGGTGGACAGCGAATATGAGCGCTTGTTGCATGCCGGCGCAGAACCGGTGATTTCGCCCGTGGATCAGCCTTACGGTCTGCGCATCTGCTTTGTCGCCGATCCGGAGGGAAATCAGATTGAACTCTGTGCACCCATCGAGGATGCGCAATCCTGAACAGCGCCCGTGTGAGCGAATATAATATAAATAGATGCTGTGAACAGCGGCGGCCGTATGCGGAAAATTCCTGCATACGGCCGCCGCTTTTTATCGATTTAGCCATTAACTAAGCAAAGGCAAGGCCCTGGCAGACAGGCGCTTTCTTCACCGCGACACCATGTGTCACGCACACCGTGGTGAGTGGCGTCATAAGCTGTTGAAGAATACCGGCGAAAGGGGGATTCTATGTTTTTATACGCCTGCAATGCGCTTGCGCAGCCGATACTGAACGGAGTCACATTGTCATCCTTGATGGAGGACGACAAGGCACGCTACGGTATCTCGGACTACGGAGCGCTGTTTTTGTTGGACGGCGCAGGCGGCCGGCACATCAAGCTGCGGCATGCATGCAGCAAAATGACGCTTGACCCCGAAAACGACGTATACTTTTGCTTCGGCGGCAGTTCCTTGTACCCGAATATGTTCATGGTAGACCGAAGTTTTCGTGAAGTCGATTGCCTCCGTTTGGGGCGGCGCCAGGGCGATGCGCCGATTCTCGATATCTGGTTTGACCCATGCCAGCGTGTTTTGCTCGTGCTGACGGAAACGCAGATTGACCGATACAATGCAAACGGGGATTACTTGGGCGCGTTTATGACGGCGCCCAGGGCACGGAGCTATAAGGCAATCTGTACGTTTGGTGCGTTTCTTTTTGTCGCATATGAAGAGGGTGGATGCCTGTTTGTGGCTTCTTATGCACAGAATGGTACTTTTATTGAAAAACTCGGACTGGGTAATGAGTATTCCGTGTGCAATATGCAGGTGCTGGCAAGTGGCGATCACTGGGTGCTTAACCTATTCGTGTATAAGCACGGCTGTTTTCCATACGTCATCCAAATCATGCTGGAGGGAAATGTGCCGCCCAATGAATGCGGAGATATCGTTGTAGAGTGTTGCGGTCAGGATGGCCTATGCGTAAGCTGCAATGTCGAAAAAGAAGGAACGGTGTAGCATGGCAGGGGAGAAGGCATATGATGCTTTGAAGGGAGGACGGAAAATGGGAAGACAAGAAAGAGGCTGCGAGTGTGAAGCGGACAGCTGTTTCATCCTGGATCCGAGCGGCAAAGACTTTACGATCGGCATGGACGAATGTGACGTCAGGGTAGATATCGTCATGGGGTGCACCAGGCGCGCCGTCATTATTTGGGGATATGTAAAAGATTGCAGGGGCTGTCCTGTCAGCGGCGCGCTGGTAGAACTGCTGCAGTACGGATGCCGCCCGCAGGAGCTGCGCTGCATTGCCCGCACATTTACCGACTGCAATGGCTGTTATCGATTTGAACTGCCGGGCGGCAGCACGGGAAGATTCCGTGTGGTGGCAAGCAAGCCCCCCTGTGGAAGAGAACCCGAGGAAAAGGACTGCCATAACCAGCCCCAGACCTGTGACCCTTGTGGGCCAAACCGGGAACAAGACTGGGGACGAGGCAGCACGCAGACGCGCATGACCGAGGCAGGCAATGAAGACGGCAGAAAGCCGAAAAACAAGATCTATTACTACTAATTCTGGGGGAGATTACCGTATGGCAACAACTTCTCAAGCATGCCTTTGCTCAAAAGGCATTGTTGATATTTCAGGACTGTGCGACCCGGGTGACACGACCGAAGTGATCAGAAACTACCCTTACTGGAAGCAGATGTATATTTCGGAGTCTCTGGCCATCCCGCTCGCAAAGCCGCAGGCAGAGCATGTCAACGCTGTGACGACGACGGTGTCGATTCTTCGCAAAAAGGTCATCAAGACTCCGCGCTCGTTTAACGACTCAGGCGTTACCCCCGTTCCGCTGCCCAACCTGGAGGGCAGACTGCTGACGGGACGCAAGCTGATTGTGGAAGGTCAGCTTTGCCAACAGGTCGAATATACTGCCACCGACGCGCCGCAGCCCGTGCATTCTGTCGAATTTTATGTTCCGTTTTCTGCCTATATCGTTGTGCCGCTTAACGTCACGGTGGGCGGAAATACGGTAGACAGTCTGATTGTGGATTTTGATGTGGATGTTTGCCTCGAAGACGTCACGGCGTGTCTGCTCGATGAGAGAACCATCCTGAAACAGGTAACGCTTCTTTTGAGCGCGGTGCCTGTTTCGGTAAACTGAGACGGGAGGCGCAAACAATATGGCAGCTTTTCATTATTCAAACAACACGGAATATGGCTTTGACTGCGAACTGGCAGATATGAACGATAACCTTCATTACGTTGGTGTAGCGTCGGCGACGGCCGTGAGTACGGCGCTTACCTGCGGCCTCAGCAGCGATAAATGGGTGCAGCTCTTTGTGTCCAAGATCGTTGACATTCCGATGCAGAAGCCGCCTGCGGAGGGAATCGTATCGGTCAGCTCATGTGTTGAGATTATTTCACAGCGCGTCATCAAAACGCCGACCGTTACAGGATACACGGATGCTTCAGGCGCATTTATCCCAGGCGATGCAATTCCCAACGCAGAGTGCTCGCTCCTGACTGGCCGCAAGCTGATCATCGAAGGTCTGATTACGCAGAAGGTGATCTATACGGCGCTGGAAGAGGAGCAATCGTTGCACTCTGCGACCTTTGTCATCCCGTTCTCCACCTTCATTGTGATCGACACGGACACGGCGCTGTCCAAAAACTTCAGGGTGCAGCCTTATTTAGAGGACGTGTTCACCTGTATGTTGTCCGAAAACAGCTTTTTTGTCAACGATACGTTGTTCATTAAAGCGTCTACCGTATGTTAGGGGGAGGAACTATGGGCTGCAGCAACAGAGGCGGCCAGTGCCGCTTTAATATCAAAACCTTCGGTATCTGCGATGTGTCGAATATCACCCTGAACGGCAGCGACAGAACGCAGCTCAACTGGAGCCAGCTTTCTGTGCCGGAGGTCGTCTCCGTCCCAGTACAGAAGCCGGATATCGAGCATCTCGATCAGATTTATGTCAACGCAAAGCTAAACCGCGTCAAGCTGATCGAAACACCGTTTGCCTATCGCTCATACGAGCGCCTTGCCACGACGCTTGAGGTCACGGCTGCTACCGCCGCCGCAACTCTTGCTCAGATCAACATTGGGCCGATCGTCAGAGCCGTCAACCTCATTCTCGCCATCCCGAACTTGCCGTCTATTCCGGAAGTAGCCGCGCTGCAGGCCGCGCTTGACGCTGTTGTTGCTGCCGCTGCGACGCTGACGACTGCAGTAGCCGACGCGCTGGCAGCTCTTGATGCCGATTGCATTTCCGCCGCGCTTATCGTCACATTGCTCACCGCGATTCTGGCAGCGCTCAGGGTGCTTAGACAGGCGCTGAATGTGCTTGTTGCCGCAGCGAACGCCCTTGCTGCCGCAACGGTCGGCATTCCTGTTGTCGGCGCCGCCGTCGCCGCTGCCGTCACTGTTCTCGTTGCTGCGGTCAATGTTGTGCAGGCGCTTATCACCGCAGCTATTGATGCGATCACATCGGTTATCACGCTGATCGGCTTCACAAATGCCTTTGAGATTATTCCCAATGAAGAGGGTGCATGCCTGTCGGGTCGCAAACTCGTGATCGAGGGAGCTCTTTCGCAGAAGGTTGTTTACACCGCGTTAAACGTGAAGCAGTCGGTGCATTCCTTCGAAAACTGCATCCCATTTAATGCCTATATCATCCCCTACGCAAGCTTTGTCGGCCTGACGTATCAGGAGGGCATCGAGGTCATCGCGGATCCGGAATCGCCTTGTGATACCATTCTGATCAACGGCTTCCTCTATGACCCCAACGAGCCGATTGTGGTAAACCTTTGTGAAGAATTCAATGTGAACTCATGCATCGAGGATATCTTCGCTTACGCGATCGACGAGCGAAACGTCTTTAAAAACACCACCATCTTCCTTTCGGCCAAACCGGCAGGCACCTGCTGATATTGGCGAGAGGGCATGCCGCCATTGTGCGCATGCCTTCTACATAGGCGCAGTTTTCTTTTTTGCTTGGGTGTGATAGAATGGACGCATGACAAGTAAGGGAGTGTGAAGCATGGACAAGATATTTTTTGGCGGGAATGTGTATACGGTCGATCCCGCCATCCCGCATGCGGAGGCGGTGGCCGTTAAAAACGGAATTATTGTGCGCGTCGGCACAAATGAGGATGTGCTTGCCCTTCAAACAGAGGGAACCGAGCTGATTGACTTGCACGGCAGATTGATGCTGCCCGGCTTTTGTGACAGCCACCTGCACCTGCTTAGCTACGGTTACAGTCTTGAAAAGGCAAATCTTGCTTCGGCGCGCAGTATAGACGACGTTGTCTCGCTTGGTAAGGCTTTTCTCGCCGAACACCCGCACCTGCGCTGGATGCAGGGCCGGGGATGGAACAGCGACCATTGGGACAGGCCCGATTTCCCCACCCGGTATGACCTTGACCGCATCACAGGCGAAATCCCCGTAAGCTATACACGTGCCTGCGGCCACATCATTGTGGTCAACTCAAAGGCTCTTGAGGTGATGGGCGTCACGCGTGACACACCGCAGATCGAGGGCGGGCGCTTCGATGTCGATGAAAGCGGCGAACCGCTCGGCATTTTCCGAGAGGCGGCGCGCACGTTGGTCTACAACGCCATTCCGTCGCTCACCGTCGAAGATATCAAGCGCATGCTGAAAAATGGCGGCGAGAGGGCGCTTGCCTGCGGCATTACCTCCGTGCAGAGTGACGACTTCGAGGCGGTGCCCGAGCATGAGTTC